>JAFREV010000092.1 GCA_017434685.1 Mogibacterium sp. | reverse complement strand
TTCCTTCCCCGAACACTATATATTGTAGTCCGCTCTCTAAATCATGTCAATATGTAGTTGTTAATAATTATCAAAAAAACACTCAAAAATACAAACTCGCCTGTTTTTCGCAGGCGAGTGTTCGTCATTGTCGTATGAACCTTCGATTTCTATTCTATCTTTCAGTATGCTTTCTTTCAGCAATCTTTCTATCAGTATACTTTCTTCCCGAGTGCAATCTGTATGAGCTGTGATGCGAGAATGCCTGTCTTGTTTCTCTCATCGAGTATAGGATTAACCTCTACAAGATCCATACTGATGAGTTTGCCGGAGTCCGCGAGCATCTCCACCGCCAAGAAGGCTTCTCTTGCCGTAATGCCATCCGGCACAGGTGTACCCGTGCCCGGCGCATATTCCGGAGTGATGGCGTCCACATCGAAGGAAAGGTGGATTCCTATCGTCCCCTCGCTTGCGATTTTAATCGCTTCCTTCATAACCTCGTACATACCCCTTTTATCGATCTCGCCCATGGTGAAGACATTCATGCCGGCTTCTTTCATGCGCTTGCTCTCGGCTATGTCGAAATCGTGGCCTCCGACCTGAACCGAATGTGCCACGGGAACAAAATGAGGTTCCTGCCCGAAGTCTACCATCATGTCCGGACCGTGACCGCATACTGCCGAGAACGGCATTCCGTGCATATTACCGCTTATCGTGGATTTGTTATCATTCCAATCTCCATGGGCATCTATCCAGATTATTCCGATCTCTCCCTGAGGTGCATAGTGCTTGGCTACTGCGGATATGCTTCCTGCAGCCAGGCTATGGTCACCGCCCAGCACAAGCGGAAAATGCCCGTCATCCAAAGAGGCTTTCACTCTTTCGTAAAGTTCCTTGTTCGTGGCATTAACCTGCTCGAAGTTAATCATATTTCGAAGAGACACGCCCTCTTCCGGAGGCACTATATCTCCTTTGTCGGTAACGGTATATCCCATAGCGCGAAGATCAGGCTTGAGACCTGCATAGCGTATAGCCAGCGGACCCATAGCGACTCCCTTCTGCGCCGCACCGAAGTCGATCTGTACGCCTATAATATCTATGTTCTTCTCATTGTTCATATTCTCTTGCTCCTCACACGTAGTATACGCACTCCTCCCCGTAATCCACTCCCTGTGAGTCACTTGCATAAATCGATTCTAAGATTCTGACAATCCCGGATTTCCGTTCGAAATAATGGTTTTCAAGGTGATGTTGCTGTCATTAGCTATACAACTACTGTTATATCCACCGGCGTGCCCCGTTTCATCCCTGTCGGAGTCAGGTTCAAATACAGGAATATCATAATCGCCTGTTTCGGGATTTTCTGCCACTGTCTCCCAATAGTACTGCGCATGGAAACTATCGCCCGGCCGATTCCCCGATGTAGACAACGTGCAATTTCCGGAACTGTCTACGGTGATGGTCTGGTCGATTGTTCTCATTAAATATAGTTCAGCAAAAGGTCCATCCCCGTCAGCTGACGCATCTAGATCCTCCAATGCGTATGCAGTCTGAGAAATAGTGTAGGTGCCCGCCTCCAGCTGAACTGTCTGTGGGGCACTTGTCCCACCGCCTTTTACCGGCGTGAAGGTCAACGTCTTGGATTCGCTCGTAACGGCGTTGGTAATGGTCACCGTCTGGCTGCCTTTGACGATGCCACCCCAGCCAAGACCTGTGCCCCATTCCGTTGGATAGCCGTTCTCGTAGTTCATGCTGACACTTATATTGAAGCTGTCTGTAGAATCCGCCGAGAATCTGTTTTCGAGGTTGTGTTCGATATTGCCATCTGCATCTCTCACCGGGCTGCTTGCCTGCTGCGTAAAGCCCTTAGCAGCAAGCTCTGTCTCATTTTCGACTACGCGGTAATTGATGAGCTGATTATTCGAGTCGTACTTTGGAACAGTCCAACGGTATTCTTCTGTTATCTGCGTACTGTCGTCATATTCGCCGGGCGCGCCTGGGCTGAACTCGTTATCGTCTTTAGCATATTCAACCTCGAAAGGCTCTGCGCCGCTTACAGTTTCCCACCCAGAAGAGGTTTGCTGCTGCAGCGTTACCGTGAGCTTGACGGGATAGCTGATGGCTTCTGGATCAAGGCCTTGGCCGAAGTTCCACGTCTTTGTTCCATAGACATCGATTGTTTCAAGAACTTTCTCCCATGCGACTTCGGGTTTTCCGTATATATCGAAGACTGCGCCTTCCACCGGCTCTCCGCTGTCGTCTATTTTGTTAATAACAAATCCGTCGGCTGCATAGGCTGTGCCGATTGCGAAAACTCCGATAAGCATCATCGAGATGACGCCTGCTCTGACTTTCTTTTTCTTAAATGCGAGGAATGAAAAGATCGCAGCGGCCGCTCCCCCTATGAGGATATACAGGGTCATGTTGTTACCGTCACC
Organism: Mogibacterium sp.; assembly: GCA_017434685.1. Lineage (GTDB taxonomy): Bacteria > Bacillota > Clostridia > Peptostreptococcales > Anaerovoracaceae > Crickella. Next base: position 12,505 of record JAFREV010000092.1, on the reverse strand, counting down.
TGTTTTGGTCCCACCGGATGTGGTGGTTGTCGTCGTGGTGGTGGTTTCTTTGATCCACTGCGCGGTAAATGTGTGGTCTTCTGTGACCGTGTATGAATCTCCGGGCTGATATTCAGAGCCCTTCCAGTAGTCGAACTCGTAGCCTTTGCGCTCAGGCGCCTCGTGGATGGAGATGACCTCCCCTTCTTTGTAATACTCAACTATATCTTCGGTGCTGCCGTCATATTCACCGCCGTTGAGGTCATAGGTGATCTCATACACATCCGATGGTGTCGGTTCGGGTTCTTTTTCCTTGGGATTTACGAACTCTACAGAGTCGTCTTCGAGCTCTGCTGTCTTTTCGCTCTCGTCTCCCTGCGTATAGCCGGCAGGCACTTTGGTTTCGACTATGCGTATGGTTCCCTCTTTCCAGGCAGCATTAAGTTCGACTTTACCGTCTGCATCCGAAACAAGGCCGCTCGCCATCTTCTTCCAGCCTGCAGGTTTAAGAAGCTCCTGCACATCGTTGTAGCTCAGGGGCTCTCCCTCTGCATTTTCGGTAACCACAGTCCCGTCCGGATAGGTAAGAGTATACCTGACTCCGCTTTCGGGTATGTCATCCTCTGCATATACAGACATCCCTTGCGCTGTAAGCGCCATAATGATTGCAAGCATAGCAAGCAGCAATCCTGCAAGTGTTCTTTTGATTTTACTGTAATATAAGTTTTTCATAATAATTGTTCCACAAGATTCGAGAACCTCAAATCCATATCCTTGCTAAATAAGTTGCACCGGTTCTGATAACGTACACCTTTGGACATAATTTTACCCCATTTTGCGGCTCGTGTATATAAAGAATAAAAGCATATTTAGGAATGGAAAAGAGGCCATCACACAGGTGACGACCTCTATTATTTATGCACTTTAGCATTTTTCGGATTCGCTGTAATAAAGCGAAGTATTTTTCGTTAAAGACAAGCTTTATCCGAAGTAACGCTCGAGAAGACCCTTAAATGCCTTGCCGTGTCTGGCCTCGTCTCTTGCCATCTCATGCACGCTGTCATGAATAGCGTCGAGTCCGAGCTCTTTAGCCTTCTTAGCCATAGCTGTCTTGTTAGCGCAAGCGCCGTTCTCTGCGGCAACTCTCATCTCGAGATTCTTCTTTGTGCTGTCAGTCAGAACTTCGCCTACCATCTCAGCATATCTGGAAGCATGCTCTGCCTCTTCGAGAGCTGCTCTTCTCCAGTATTCTGCGATCTCGCCGTAGCCTTCTCTTGCGGCAACCCTGCTCATAGCGAGGTACATACCAACCTCGGAGCACTCGCCCATGAACTCAGCCTTGAGGAACTCGAAGATCTCTGGATCGCAACCCTGAGCAACGCCTACTACGTGCTCGGAAGCCCAAGTCATCTCTTCGTTCTCATCCTGCTTAACGAACTTCTCTGCAGGAACTCCGCACTGCGGGCACTTCTCAGGTGCCTGATCTCCTTCATGAACATAACCGCATACACTGCATACCCATTTAGCCATAATTACTTCCTCCTTAAATATACTTATAAATTAGTGTTTTTATTATAACTGAACTCAGTCAGTTTTTAACATTAGTTTGCATCTCAATTCTTGGCAATCTTGTCCGATTTCTCCTTGCATTCCTTGCATAGTCCGAAATAGTTGGATGCGCTGGATTCGATGACACCATCGAATCTTTCCTCGAGGTTATGCGGCACGATATCGTCTGCCTCCGGCAGATCGATGACGCATCCGCACTCCCTGCAGAAAAAGTGCGAATGCGGTTCGACTCTCCAGTCGAACCGTGCCGCCCCGTAGGCGTCAATCCTTGCAACTTCTCCCCAGGATACGAGCTGACCGAGATTGCGATACACGGTAGCCAAACTCAGTTCAGGGAAATTTGTTTTGAGCTCGGCATACAAAGTCTCAGCAGTGGGATGATCCCCTCTGTTCGAAAGCTGTTTCCTTATTGCTTCTCTCTGTCTGCTGTATCTGGTCATCTTGCTAGTCCTTTGCTAAACACATTGATAATTCAAGTGTTGGAAAACATATCAATAATGATAATCATTATCGATAGTGACATTATAGAGCTTTTCAATCCCCCTGTCAACTATTATTTTTGTTAAGCATATCAAAATTTCCGCCCTTATTGTTAACCCTTAATTCAACCAATACTATTGTTATCCACCCCCCTTTTATGATATTGTTACCCAAGTAGGGAGGACAGGGTATGAAGATACAGAAATCAGCCGAGGACTACCTGGAGACCATGCTTATTCTTCAGGAAGAACACGGCTATATCAGATCAATAGATATTGCAAAACATCTTGGTGTTACTAAGCCAAGCGTTTCATATGCAGTAAAGAGACTTAAAGAAAACGGATATATCAAAATGGAGCCGAATGGCCCTATAACATTGACGCCGGACGGTCTAAAGATTGCACAGAGGGTATACGAGAGGCATAAAACCATTACCGCACTTCTCGAAATGGTTGGTGTCGATAAAGCACAAGCGGAGATGGATGCATGCGAGATAGAGCACGTCATCTCTCATGAGGCTTATGTTGCAATCTGCAACCACGTCAACTCAAAAAGAAACGAAAAAATCGGCAATACGGATTTTGAGTAAACAGTACTCAGAAGCATAAAACCTGCACAGCCGATAAAAAAAGAAGAGTTCGCAAGAACTCTTCTATTGTTTTATTATGTCAGTAACGCTATGTCTCGTCAGTAATTAGCCGTATGATTGACACTGTCCTTTAGGCATCCTGTTATTTGAGTATAATCGTATCGCTGATTGATGCAGGTTCCTCGGCCATTTTCTTGAGGCTCTCGGAAAGATCAGAGAGAGTGGCTTCCTTCATATCTGTTGCAGGCTCTGAAAGCTCATCCTCGAGCGACTTGAACTCTCCTGTGGCATCCGCAATATCCTTTTTATCGATTATTCTGGTAGGCGCCTTATCTTCAGTTGTAATTTCCTCTTCAACTGCCTTGAACTCACCGTCATCGAGTTCTTTGATTACATCGAACTCATCCTCATCGAGTTTGGCAAGCTCGTTTTCGAGCATTCTGCGGAAATTAGTTCTGAGTCTTCTGACCTTGTTGCTGAGCATACTATGCTCCTCTGTGATTCTCTTGATGCTCATCTTTGCATCGGAGAGCATATTCTCGGCCTCAAGTTCAGCATCTCTCATCATAAGCTCAGCTCTTCTCTCTGCACTTGCGGAGATGTCTGCCATGAGCTTCTTAGCGGTCTCGAGTGTCTCTACCATCGCACCGTCATCTTTCTGTGCCTCGGAAAGCTGAGCCTCAAGGGATTTAATCTTGTGAGCCATCTGTCTGTTGTCGTTGAGGATCTTTTCGTAATCTGCAACGATTAAATCCAGAAATTCATCTACCTCTCTGGAGTTGTATCCTTTCTTATCACGGCTGAATTCTTTCTTATCAATGTCTATAGGCATTATCATAGTTTAGCACCTTAACCTTTCTGTTTTTGTCTGCTTATATATGTATACTCTCTTTATTTGCTATTGCCATGGGCTTGTGCTTGCAGGTTTGCCTGACTCTGTAGCCCTGTCTACCATCGCCTTTATGTTAACATTCTTTGGAGCAAAAATGTAGATATTCTGATTAATTTTCTGTGCGTTTCCTTCGAGTGCATATGTAGCTCCGTTGAGGAAGTCAAACATCTTGCGAGCCATGTCCGTCTCGACTCTTTCGAGGTTTACGATGATCGGCTTGAAGTTCCTCATATTGTCTACAAGTTTCTTGCACTCGTCGAGGTTCTTCGGTTCGATAACCACCATGCGGAACTGTCCTGAAGCATTGGCTGACTCCCTGTCTGCCATCGATGCAATCGGAGTCTTTGGCAAAGGCCTCTCAATATCACTGAATGATGTATGTGCAGCAGGTGCAGCAGATGCGGATGCAGTAGCCGCTGCGCTTATGGGTTCTTCCCTGCTTATTTCTTTCTTGTAAGCTTCTATTTCTTCCTGAGATACTTCCATATCATCATCGTATTCCTCTCCTATGCCTACAAGGTCTTTCATTTTGTCCATAAAACTCATTTTGTGTGCCTCCCCTATCTGTAATTACGCGGCCCGAAAATCGAACTGCCTACTCTGACTATTGTTGCTCCTTCTTCGATTGCTACTTCGAAATCTCCGGACATACCCATAGAAAGTTCATCCGGCAAAAAACGCTCCTTAGGATAATCCCAATTCTTCATATCTTCGAAGAGTGCCGCAGCCTCTTTGAAATAAGGCCTTGCATCCTCGGGTTCTATTGCAATCGGCGGTATGCACATCAGGCCTCTGATCCTGACATTTCCACACTCCGATACTATCTGCTCTGTCAGTTCTCTGAGATCCTTTGCATCTATTCCGGATTTCGTCTCCTCCATCGCAGAATTGATCTCTATCAGTATATCCGTCACAAGCCCCGCTGCTTCGGATCTTTTGTCTATCTCGCGGGCAAGTTTGAGAGAGTCCACAGAGTGAATCATCACGACCTTGCCTATTACATTCTTAACTTTGTTTGTCTGAAGATGTCCTATCAGATGCCAGTTCACAGGCTTTACATTCTCGTATTTTTCGAGAAGTTCCTGCACTCTGTTCTCTCCGATATCAGTAGCGCCGGCATCAATAGCCAGGTTGATCTCATCCGCGGTATGCGTTTTGGTGACCGCAACGAGCAATACATCCTCCGGCTTTCTGCCGCTTCTCAATGCAGCTTCATTCTTGCGCCTTATTATCTCTTCAAACCTGTCACTGATCGCCATTATCTTTTGTGTCTTTTTCTTTAGCGTCTTTCTCTTTTGTATCTTTATCTTTAGCGTCTTTCGACTCTTCGTCTTCTTTTTTCGGTTTTATTCCTATCGATGCCAAGTCTTCTTCGTCAGGCTTTGCAATTATTTCATCATATGTGCCTACCGTCTCTACGAAGTTGCCGTCTGCATCGAGATATGTGTCCGAATAAACAACGCATTTGCCCTTATCTCTCGCCACTACGAGTACCGGCTTAAATATATGCTCGCCGATTTTATTCTTGACGAAGACTCCGTCCTGCCCGTCCTTTTCAACGATGCTGTCTTCCTCAAGTATGAGCCCTTCAGCGCTGTTCAAGGTTACCGTTGTCTCCAGAGCTCTCGTTTCGAGGAACCCTTCGAAAAATGATTTGCACTCGAGTATGACTCTCGTCTCATCACTCAGTTCTTCGACCTTGTATACCCTGACTCTGATATCCTCACCTGCTACATCCATGTAGATGTAACTGCCCTCGCTGTATCTCGCGCCGTTTTCCTTGTCTGTGTAATAGACGAGATACCACTTGCTGTTCTTGACTATCTTGAATACGGGTTCGCCTTTTTTACACCTGTTTTTAGGAGTTTCTTTGCTCTTGCGATCCGTCAGGGACTTATAGTCTTCCTTGGTGAGTTCTTCCATCCTGTCCGTGGTGAGAGCTGCCTCTACACCATCCACACTGTAACTCACATATCCGGACTCGGACGTGTAGCCTTTTCCGGTCTTCTTTGCGGCATCTCCGAGTTCCTTTACGATGTCATCGTATGAACCGCTCTCAGCAGTTTTATCATCTCCTTCTCTCGGAGTGAGTTCTACCACTGCCGATGCCGCCTTGACGAGCTCTCCCTCTTCGATGAGCCTGTTGATGTCGCTGCTCTGCTTTGCAACAAACACATCCTCGTCTCGTACTATAAAAGCGGAGACCTCATCCTTGACGTCCAGTTCACCGTATTCGGCTATATATGTCCTCTCGAGAATGCCTCTGACCGAAGGGACAGCATACAATACCACTATACAAACGGTCAGGAGCCCGAGGTATATTGCTATCGCTGCAACCCACTTCTTACTCATAAGCCCTCTTCATAGTATTATAGTCAAAAAAGGCCTTTAGCACAACATATATTTATGCTAAAGGCTTGTAATTACTATATTTTGTGATGAATCGTCTTTAATAACATTGCTGAACGAGCATTGCCATTCTATTATCTGTATTTTTCCAGTATTCCCTTTTCTTTCTTGCTGAAATCATGCTCTTCGGCCAGATATTTTTCGAAAAGATCCGGTCGTCTCTCTTTGGTAAGCAACAGTGACTGCTCCCATCTCCAGAGATCAACCGCACCGTGGTCTCCCGAAAGCAGCACCTCCGGAACCGCCATGCCCTTGTACTCAGCCGGTCTAGAATAATGCGGATACTCGAGAAGTCCGGAGTATATCGACTCATTCATAACGGATTCCTCTTTTGGAAGCACGCCCTTCACGAACCTCGCGACAGTATCCACCAGCACCATGGCAGGCAGTTCGCCGCCCGTAAGCACATAGTCGCCTATGGAAATCTCGCGTGCACCAAGCATATCCAGCGCGCGCTGATCCACGCCCTCATAATGTCCGCAGAGTATCGTTATCTCATCATTCTTTGAGAGTTCTTCAGCAATAGCACCGTCCAGCAGTTCTCCTCTCGGAGACATATACAAAACCTCTCCGCCGTAGCCTGCACCCTCGCAGGCATCCAAAATCGGTTGGACCTGCATCACCATGCCGGCACCGCCTCCGTACGGAGTATCGTCGACACGATTATGTTTATCCGTTGTATAGTCCCTGATGTCAGTCACATCAAGTTCGAGTATTCCGTTATCGATGGCCCTCCCGAGCATGCTCTGCCTCAGCGGCTCAAACATCTCAGGAAAAAGCGTTAGTATGTTTATCTTCATACATCCAAAAATCCCGGAATCAGCTCTACTTCAATGAGCCTTCCCTCTTCATCGATATTCCTCATAAATGCATCCACAGCTGGTATGAGAACTTCCTTGCCATCAGCAGTCTCAACTTCGAGAACGCTCTGAGCGGTATTCTGTATAACATCCGTCAGCATTCCGACATCATTCCCGCTCGCAATATCCCTCACCGTGCAGCCGATGAGATTTCTCACGTAGTGTTCGCATTCCGGGAGTTCATCAAGATCCGCCTCGTCTATATATACCTCCATACCGCGAAGTGCCTCCGCAGCATTTCTGTCCTCGACTCCCTCCACCTTGATGACAGGTTTATCTTTCTGATATCTGACGCTTTTGCAGAGCGCTTCGAAATCTCCGGCTTCGCTTTTTTCCGCTGAATGCCTAAAAAGGAGGTTTTTGCCCTCCTTTAAGTTGGCCGATTCTGCTGCGTAGAGATTGACTCTGAATTCGCCTCTTAGACCCGCAGCACTTCCGACTCTTCCTATTACAAGTTTTTCGGTCTGTTTACTCTTCAACGATCTCCACCGAAACTCTCAGGTTCTGCTTAATAGCGGCTGCTCTTACAACAGTCCTGATTGCCTTCGCAATTCTGCCGGATTTACCGATAATCTTGCCGATGTCGTCATCCGCAACCCTGAGTTTGACTACGATTGTATCTCCGTCCATCTCCTCTGTTACGACAACTTCGTCAGGCTTGGTAACCAGCGCTTTTGCGATTACTTCTACCAAACTTCCCATAGTCACCTGCCTTACTTAATAGCGCCGGACTTTTTGAGGAGTGCTCTTACTGTGTCTGTAGGCTGTGCTCCCTGGGAAAGCCACTTCTGAGCAGCATCGTTGTCGATGATAATCTCAGCAGGGTTCTTCAGAGGATCGTATGTACCGATTTCCTCGATGAATCTTCCGTCTCTAGGTGTTCTTGAGTCAGCAACTACAACTCTGTAAAAAGGTTTCTTGTGTGCTCCCATTCTCTTAAGTCTGATCTTTACCATTTCTTTCCTCCATTTATAAATTGTTTTTGATATCTTATTTATCGAAATCTCGGCCATTCTTAAAAACCAAGGTTTCTCATCATGGAACGCGCTTTGCGCGAATCCGGATTAGCCATGACTTTGGTCATCTTTCTCATCTCTTCATATTTCTTGATGAGCTGGTTTACCGCCTGCACGGTCTGACCGGAACCTGCGGCAATTCTCTTGCGCCTCGAAGCGTTCAGCACATTAGGTCTGCGCCTCTCCTCAGGAGTCATCGACAGTATGATGGCCTCCATCTTCTTGAGCTCGGTTTTACCCTGCTCGAGATCGATTTCTTTTTTCTGTGCAGCCGAGATGCCCGGAATCATGTCTATGATTTTGGCAAGGCCTCCCATTTTGTTAATCTGCCTCATCTGATTCAGGAAGTCCTCGAGATCGAATTTGTTTCTTCTGATCTTTTCTTCGAGTTTCCTCGTCTCTTCCTCGTCAAATGCGTTTTCGGCCTGCTCGATGAGAGACATCACATCTCCCATTCCGAGTATCCTGGACGCTATTCTGTCAGGGTGGAAAGGCTCGAGTGCATTGTACTTCTCACCCGTACCCATAAACTTGATAGGTTTGCCCGTAACGGATTTAACCGACAGAGCCGCACCGCCTCTTGAGTCACCGTCCATCTTGGTCATGATGATTCCGTCAACTCCGAGCGCCTCGTTAAAGCCTTCTGCGATGTTTACGGCATCCTGACCGGTGAGCGCGTCGACTACGAGGAGAATCTCGTGAGGCTTGACCGAAGTCTTAAGTCTCTTGAGCTCGTCCATCAGCGTCTCATCTATCTGCAGACGTCCCGCGGTATCCACAATCAGGACATTGCAACCTCTTCTCTGAGCATCGCGAACTGCCTCAAGGGCAATCTGCTCTGCGTCGTTCGAGTCTCTGTTGACATACACCGGAGTGTTGACTGCTCGTCCGACGATTTCGAGTTGGTCTATAGCTGCAGGTCTGTAGATATCGCAGGCCGCGAGCATAGGCTGTTTTCCAACCTGTTTGAGCCATGCGGCAAGCTTGCCTGCGGTCGTCGTCTTACCTGTACCCTGAAGTCCCACCAGCATAATGACCGTAAAGCCGCTAGGCGAGAAAGTGAGTTTGCTCTCCGTTCCGCCCATCATTTCGACGAGCTCGTCCTTGACGATCTTGACTACCATCTGGTCCGGAGTCAGGCTCTTGAGTACGCCCTGTCCGAGGGCCTGCTCTTTGACATCAGCGACAAAGTCTTTTACAACCTTGAAGTTTACGTCTGCCTCCAAGAGAGCCATCTTGACGACTCGCATAGCATCTTCAAAATCTTTCTCGGATACCACGCCCTGACCTCTCAGGTCCTTAAACGCTCCCTGTAATTTTTCGGATAATCCTTCAAATGCCATATATGATTCTCCGTACTAAATCCTAATTCTCTTCTATAATATATCTTCTTATATATTTGTTCTTTTATATCTGCCAATCTATTCGGCGAGTTTCTTTATGATGGTGAGGAGCTCATAAGCCTGCCCCTCTTCGATCTCGGACTTTGCTACGATATCCGCCGCCTTTTGAGCCAGTTCCTGATTGTTTTCGTATGTCGCAACAAGTCTGAGTTTCTCCTCATACTCTTCAAGCGAGGCTTCCGCTTTCTTGAGAGTATAATGTACAGCCTGTCTGGTCTGTCCGAGTTCCTCGGCTATTTCGGAGAGAGAGAGATTGTTTTCATGGTAGAGCGACATGACATCTTTTTGCGCATCGCTTAGCAGCGCTCCGTAGAAGTCGTATAACATACTGGCATAAAAAGCGCTGTCCATATGGTATCTCATTTCATAACCTCCGACCACACCATACTAACACATACATGCAGGGCTGTCAAATATTTTATTTGACAGCCCTGTTCTTCTTCAACGAATTATTCTATAGTTTTATTTTAACCTTTTTGCCGACGTTCTTCTTGGTGAAGATCTTCTTATACTTATTTACATAAGTCATATTCGCCTTTTTCTTGCCGACATTTACCTTGATGGTTGTGACTTTTGAATTTTTCAACGAACCCCTGACATAGTTCTTTTTGAGTTTCTTGCTCCTGATTTCAAGAGTCTTTACCTTGGTATAAGATTTGAAGGCTCCTTTACTTATCCTTTTGACTTTCTTTCCCAGAACTATTTTCGTCACATATTTGGATGAGCCCCCTGCTGCCTTGACGGCTTTGTTGATTGCTGTTGCATTAACAGTGGCTGCATTAACCGTTACCGTCTTGACTCTCTTAGCCAGTTTCAACTCAGCTGCGGCACGGGCCTTTTGAGCTTTTGCAAGCGCTTCTTTGGCTGTCTTGAGTTCAGCCTCATGGGCCTCTTTCTCAGCCGCCTTTGCAGCTTCCTCTTCGGCTTTCTTTCTCGCTTCTTCCTCATCGGCTTTTTTAATGAGGTTCTTGTCGAGCAATACAGCTCTTCCCTCGGCGATTATCCATGTCGCAAGATCCTCTTTTTTACCTGAGAACTGCACTACATGGGTAAGGTCTGTCTGGGAATCTATGATGTTCTGGAGACTTTCCACATCGCTCGATGCAGCATCTGCATTCTGATTCAGAAGTCCGGCGAAGTCCTTAGATGCCATCTGAGATGCACTTTTTACGACGACGTCCGGATTATCCGGCACCGACACCCCAATGGCAGCGGTATCTTGCAGAGTGCCTGCAATCTTTAGTTTGGCATTGCCCTTGTAATATACTTTGCTGTCAACTGCGATACCCGCAAGTCTTCCTTCGACAATTCCTGCATCGGAAGTGGTCTTAAGTGACGACACGTCCCCTGAGGCATAGCAATTGTAGTGCACTCCGCCGGCCTGTCCGCTGAGGCCACCGATATGAACCTTGTTGTTGGCAGCGGCATTAGCTGTGATGCTGCTCGTGCTGTAGCAGTTTATGGAAGTTGTTCTGTTGTCTATAGCGTAGAGTCCTCCGGCGTAGACATTGCCTGCATCTGTTTGTGCGTATACATCGACATCAGTCCAAGTGTTCAGCACTGTTCCTCTGATGGCATTGCCCGCAATTCCGGCGCCTCTTGCAAAACTATCCTTAGAGTAGGAGGAAACGCAACCTGTGACGCTGCAGTTATCAATCAGGAAACCGTTTTGGATATTACCGACCAATCCTGCCGTATAGTTCTGTCCTTCGCTTGTCACGCTTATATCCACATCACGCAGTTTAATGTTTTCGAGAGTGGATATTCGTACATCATTCGGGATCTTGGCGTTTGAATAATGATCTCCCGTTACGAATCCGAATAATCCCGCAGTGAAGTTCACTCTCGGATTGCTGCTTGGATTCTCCAGGCTACCGATTGTAACTCCGCTGATTGTAAAACTATCACCATCGTAGTTTCCGAGGAACGGATAGGATGCCACCTGAGTCCATGCCTTTTTGACCTTTGCCATTACGGCATGTCCTATCGGAAGCCATTCTGCTGAGCTCACATCTATGTCTGCAGTCTGCTTGAAATACACGTCGGCAAATGTTTCATCCTCGTTCAAAGATTCTGCAATTGCACGTAACTGTGCCTCGTTTGAAATCAGATACGGCTCTTCCTTAGTGCCTTTGCCGCCTCCGAACAGTTTGGTATCAGCTTCACCGTATCCGGTGGTATCTCCATAGAGAGCCTTGGTCCTGGCCCTTGAAACTGCATTTTCGTATGCCTCTTCATCCGAAGCATCTCCGCTTACCACCTCCGGATTGCCCGAGACTTCTCCATCCACTGTTGAAATTTTGACAACTACCTTTTTGTTGTCGTCTCTGCCATACCAAGTTCCATCATATAGTTCTTCTACATCAGGTGGCACTATCTCAGCCTGCGGTTGTTTATAAGTTATCTCGGCCCTTTCTGAACCAAATGTTACGGTTTCGCTCTCACTGTCATATTTCCACTTCTTTAAAGCTGCTCCTGTGATTCCGTAAATCTCAATATCTGTAGGATACTCTGAGAATCTTGAGTTAAGTTTATCTGTTATACCGCTGTAGTCGGATGAAGTATATGCATTTAAATCATCCACTATACCTCCTACATACGCGTCGCCTTCTTCGTTGACTCCCGGAGCTACTTTCGTTCCAAAGTCTGCCGGCGGATTCACTGCACGTCCGTCTATCGACATTTTAGCTTCTTTGTTGTAGTAGCAGGAATATACCTTACCTATTCCGGTGATCCATCCTGCAAGCTCTCCGGCATATACGGAGTACTCTGCAGTCGTGTTGTCGCCCCTACTGTAGCAACCTACCAGGTCACCTGCCTGTACGCCGACGAGGTTTCCTGTCGAAGCCATGCCTTCATCGCCATTATTTCTCGAAGCACTTCCAAAAACATTTCCGAGTGTATATGAATTTGCTACAAGGCCTCTGTTGTTGAGGCCGACAAGTCCTCCGACCTCTGCTATGGCGTTGCCTGTCTTAACAGTGCACTTTAAATCCATATCTGTCATGCAGTTGATGATGGCGCCGCGATATTGCTGCGCGATGATGCCTCCGACCATAGCATTGCTCTTATTTGCTACAGCTGTCATCTTTCCCTTGACGCTGCATCCGTCAATTACCATAGCTTTCTTTGTATCTGAACTTGCATCGTTGATGGCGGCAATTCCTCCGAGATATACATACTGCGGTGTGGTAGCATAGATGTCTACACCCGTCAGATTGACGTCTTTGACAACGGCATTCTTTCCGAGTACACCGAAGAAACCCATGTAGGGATTATCTCTTCCCATTACATACGGGCTCTCCTCC
>JAFREV010000091.1 GCA_017434685.1 Mogibacterium sp. | reverse complement strand
TGTTAATATAGAAGCCGATGAATAAAATGGAAAAGGCCTTGGCAGAGCTCGGGCACATGGATGAGATGGCGGTCATGGACTCGCCTGCTCATCATCTGAATGCGGGAGCAAAGTTGTTGGCCACGGTAATCTACATAATAGTTGTCATGTCATTCGACAAATACAACCTGAGCGGACTCGTTCCTATGCTGCTCTGGCCTGTTTTTATGTACCAACTCAGCGGAATTCCCGTGAGCACTTGCTTTTACAAACTAAGGATAGTGCTGCCGCTCGTCATGGCTGTCGGTCTTTTCAATCCGATATTCGACAGGGAGATAATGCTTACTGTAGGAGGCGTCGGGGTCTCCGGCGGGGTAATCAGCATGATAACCCTCATGCTTAAAGGTGTGCTATGCCTGATGGCATCGTTTCTTCTCGTTGCGACCACACCGTTTGATTCAATATGTGCGGCTCTTCAGAGGGTGCATATGCCGAAGATGCTGGTAACTTTACTGCTCCTTACATACCGCTACGTGGGCGTGATGACTGAAGAACTCGCCGTAATGACGGATGCTTATCACCTGCGGGCACCGGGGCAGAAAGGTATACAGTTCTCAGCGTGGGGTTCGTTTCTCGGGCAGGTGCTGCTTCGCAGTATGGACAGGGCACAGGAACTGTATTCGAGCATGCTCCTTAGGGGTTATCATCAGCATTTTCATTATGCGACGATTAAAAAGTTCGGATCAGAAGACGCGATTTATCTGGCGCTCAGCATAGCATTTTTCGCAGCGGTTAAAATGATAAACTTCGGAGAACTGCTGGGCGGCATGTTTGTGAGGTAAGAGATGATTGAATTTGATCATGTAAGTTTTGAATACGAAAAGGGCAAAGCTGTCATAGACGATATGTCTTTTCGCATAGAAAAGGGCGAGTCGGTAGGCTTGATCGGCGCCAACGGTGCCGGAAAATCGACGATTATGAAACTCCTGCTCGGACTTGCGACGGGCAGCGGGAGAATCAGCATAGACGGTATGGATGTTAATTCCGAGAACCTTTCAAAGATAAGAAAGAAGATGGGCTTTGTGCTTCAGAATTCGGACAACCAAATGTTTATGCCGACAGTGTACGAGGATATGATGTTTGCGCCTTTGAATTATATGGTCTCGAGAGAAGATGCAGAGAAGAGAGTGGATGAGGTTCTCAGGAGCCTCGATCTGGAGGATCTGAAGTACAAATACAATCACAAGATATCCGGCGGAGAAAAACGAATGGCGGCCATCGCGACCATACTCGCCATGGAGCCTGAGATAATACTTATGGATGAGCCGACTTCCGCCCTTGATCCGTATAACAGAAGGATAGTAATCAATACGATAAAGGGCTTGGAACAGACCAAGATAATCACTTCACACGACCTCGATATGATACTCGACACCTGCGAGAGGGTAATCCTCATATCCAAAGGGAAGGTGGTCGCAGACGGGCCTGCGGATGATATACTCAGCGACAAAGCACTGCTCGAAAAGCACAGAATGGAGCTTCCGCTCGGAAAACAATAGGAATGAAAAAGCATCGCCTCTATGTGTGCGATGCTTTTGTATTGCAATGATCGATGTATTACTCCGAGCACAGTGAATGATTCATCTGATAATTTATCTGATGAATTTATCGATGGCTTTTCGCAGCTCCTCGATGGTATCTACGTCGTCGTTTTTAACCGCGTCGATGATAAATGTCGAAAGATGTTCTTTTAAGATGACCCTGCTGACCGAGTTGATCGCGGACTCGATTGCCGAAAGCTGAATCAGAACCTCAGAGCAGTCGCGGCCGTCTTCCACCATGCGCTTGGTGGATTCCATATGTCCGATGATGCGGGACATCCTGTTCAAGACGGATTTTGTGTGCTCCTCTGAGTGAATGTGTCCGTGGTCGTGTGCGTGCTCTCCGTCGCGGTGCACGTGAGTGTGAGTATATGTGTTACCGTGCTCATCCGTATGACTGTGTTCATGGATGTGATCATGGTTATGAGCATGTGTATGATCGTGATCGTGTGACATTTCAGTCCTCCTTGTCTTTATCAAGCAAAACCAATTATACAAAAATCCCGTGAATTATTAAAGCAAAACAATGTCCGCTTGCGCATTCAAACACTTCTCTTAAAAGGCGTTTTGATGTAAAATATACGGGCTTATGAATATTACGATTTACTGCGGAGCGCTTTCGGGCGCCAATCCTGAATATGAGAAAAAAGCAAGAGAACTCGGAGCGTGGATGGCAGAGAACGGCCATACCCTCGTTTACGGTGCGGGCGATGCCGGTATGATGGGGGCCGTCTCGGACGGGATCCTCGAAAACGGCGGCAAAGCCATAGGTGTTACGCCGAATTTCTTCGTGCTCGCTGAGGTCACAAGAGATGACCTGACTGAACTCATAGTGCCGGATGATATGCCGGAGAGAAGGGTGAAGATGATGGAACTCGGAGATGCTTTTATCGCACTCCCGGGAGGAACCGGAACCCTGGATGAGATAGCTGAGGTCATCGCTCTTAAGAGGCTCGGCAAACTCGGGGAGATAGACAAGCCCATAATGATATACAACGTGGACGGCTACTACGATAAACTCTTTGAGTTTTTTGATGATATGGCGGACAATGAATTCTGCCGCAGAGAAGACAGAGATTATATAATCGAGGTCAAATGCATAGAGGACATAGCCCGTGTGATGGAAAATGCGGGCGGCATAGATGAAAATCGCAATATGCAATTTGTCTGATTAGGATACCAAGGGATGAAAAACCTGTTCAGAACACTCATGAACTATAAGGGAACTGCTTTGCTTGTCCTGCTG
This sequence comes from Mogibacterium sp., assembly GCA_017434685.1. GTDB lineage: Bacteria > Bacillota > Clostridia > Peptostreptococcales > Anaerovoracaceae > Crickella. The sequence goes on along the minus strand of JAFREV010000091.1, from coordinate 2,005 downwards.
TTGATGGCAGGGCAGGCTTTTTGCGAGATGAATTTGCCGCAGTATACGCAGAACCTTATAGATACGGGTATACAGAATAAGGGCATAGAGCACATACTTCCTGAGGCCATTACTGAGAGCGAGTATGAAGCGTTGTCGTCCGGAATGAGCGATTCGGAGCGAGCACTTCTGGAGGATGCATACGAAGCCGGAAGCAAAGAGGACGCGGGGCAGGAGCTGTATTACAGAAAGAGCGGACTTGATGAAGAGGAACTGGACAAACTGGATGCGGAACTTCTCGTTCCGGTCGTAAAAAGATACTCGGCACTTCAGGGAGAAACGCTTCCTGATGAGATAGATGCAAGCGACAGAAACGCTCTTGCCATGGGAATTGCGTATGCCGCGGACTGCGATGAGGCGGCCGGCCTCGACATACTCGCCATACAGAACAGATTTATGCTCCGCTGCGGAGGGATGATGCTTCTTATGTCCGTTATGGTGATGGGCTTTACGACGCTCATCTCATTTCTTGCTGCCAGGGTCGGTGCGAATATAGGGCGCGACCTCAGAGGCAGGCTCTTTTCAAATGTAATGTCCTTCTCAAATTCCGAGATGGACAAATTCCACACATCTTCACTCATAACGCGTGCGACAAACGACATACAGCAGGTGCAAATGACATCCACAATGATGCTTCGCATGATGCTCTTCGCGCCGTGCATCGCAACATGGTCGCTGATAAAGGTCTACCAGACGCACGCCCATATGAACTTCGTAATCGTCACCGGAGTGATCGCCATACTTCTTATGGTCGCTTTGCTCTTTGCGATTGCCATGCCTAAATTCAAGATCATGCAGACTCTCATAGATGGTCTTAATGCCGTATCGAGGGAGATACTGACCGGTCTTCAGGTAATAAGGGCGTTCGGGCAGGAGAAACTCGAAGAAGAGAAATTCGATGATGCCAACGGCAAACTCTACAGAAACCAGCTCTTCGTAAATCGGGCGATGATTTCGATGACTCCTATGCTGATGATTATCATGTATGGACTTACGGTTTGGATCACATGGATTTCTGCAGAGAGGATAGACAGCGGAACGCTCCAGGTCGGAACCATGACCGCATTTATCGCCTATGCGATGGAGATAGTCTTCTCGTTCCTGATGATTGCGAGCATGGCCATTTTCCTGCCGAGGGCGGGAATAGCAGCGGACCGAGTTTACGAGGTTCTCGAGACGGAGACTTCCATAAAGGATGCTGACGATGCGACCGTTCTCGAAAGGGGAAGCGGCAAGACCGTAAAATTCGAACACGTTTCATTCAGGTATTCCGATGCCGAAAAGAACGTTATTACGGATATAGATTTCGAGGCGAAGCCGGGTGAGACGACGGCTATCATAGGCGCCACGGGCTCCGGCAAAACGACCATAGTCAATCTCATTCCAAGGTTTTTCGATGCCACTGAGGGCGGCATATCCATAAACGGCAGGGATGTAAGGGATATCTCGCTCAGTTCGCTCAGGGCGTCCATAGGATATGTACCGCAAAAGGGAATTCTGTTCTCGGGAACCGTGGCGGATAACATCCGCTGGGGAGATGAAAACGCGAGCGATGAAGAAGTCAGAGAGGCTGCGGAAATAGCCCAGGCTACTGAATTCATCGATGCACATAAAGACAAATTTGACAGGGCGGTTTCTCAGGGCGGAGCCAATGTGTCGGGAGGACAGAAACAGAGGCTTGCCATCGCAAGAGCGATTGCGAGAAAGCCTGACATACTAATACTCGACGATTCTTTCTCGGCACTCGACATGAAGACGGACCTCGCACTCAGGAGGGCTCTTACGGATAAAAGAGGAGACCAGACCAGGATAATCGTGGCTCAGAGAGTGGGCACTATAATCCACGCGGATCAGATAATCGTGCTCGACGAGGGAAGGATAGTCGGAAAAGGAACTCATGAAGAGCTCATGAGGGATTGCGAGATATACAGAGAGACGGCAATTTCGCAGCTCGGAGAGGCTGCGG
>JAFREV010000090.1 GCA_017434685.1 Mogibacterium sp. | reverse complement strand
GAACTCCGAACACGAAGAATCCGCCCGGAGGGAGATTGAAGAATCCGATCGAGAAGTTCGGAATGATCGTAAAGCCGAGGAGGCATCCTGTTCCGAAGAACTCCCTGATTGCGCCCATTGCCGCGAGAGCCAGCGTAAATCCGAGTCCCATGCCGATTCCGTCAAATGCGGAGTCGATTACGGAATTCTTGTTGGCAAACGCCTCTGCACGTCCGAGGATGATGCAGTTTACTACAATCAGAGGAATGAACACTCCGAGTGCTTTGTTGATGCCCGGTGCGTATGCCTGGAGCACGAACTGCACCAGGGTTACGAAGCCGGCGATTACTACTATGTAGCAAGGAATCCTGACTTTGTCCGGTATTACCTTACGAAGCAGCGAAATTACCACGTTGGAGCAGATCAGTACCGCCGTGGCCGAAAGTCCCATGCCGAGCGCATTGATCAGCGAGGATGATGTGGCCAGGAACGGACATGTTCCGAGCAGGAGTACCAGCACCGGGTTTTCCTTGATAATTCCGTTGGTCAGAATAGCGAGTTTACTTTTCTTTTCCATTATTTGACACCTCCCATCGCTTTGAACTGCTCAAGTGCACAGTATACAGCTTTATGGACTGCGCCTGAGGATACGGAAGCTCCCGTAACCTCTACGATGTCGTCGGCATGCGCTTTGATGTTGTCGCTTGCAAGCTCTGTGTGTCCCTCATACTGACTGAGGTGAGCCGGATCCTGAGCTTTGGTTCCGACGCCCGGCGTATCTGCGTGATCTGTTATCTGTACGCCTGTGATTTCACCGTCTTTGTTGATGCCGACCATGGCTGTGAGGAGTCCGCCGTACGAGTTCGACTCAACGGTGACCACCATGCCCGAGCCGTTGTCGGCTGTGTAGCACTCTGTGGCATATACCTTTTTCTCTTCGTAAGTTACAAGCTCTGCGCCTGCGTCTGAGAATTTGCCGTCTGCTTCCTCGAGGAGAGCGGACCTGGCCTCGCTTGCGGCCGCCGCTGTGTTCTCATCGATTATCGGTTTGGTGACTCCGTACACAAATGCGAGGAGGAATGTCACCACGAAGCAGATGATTACAAGTACCAGGATAGGTGAAATGAAATCTTTGAAAGCATTGCTCTTAGTTTCCATTATTTGGCACCTCCCTTCAGATAGAACTTGTAGGACAGGTTGTTCAGAAGCGGTGTGCAGAGGTTCATCAGCAGTATCGAGAAGGATACGCCTTCAGGATAAGAGCCGAAGAGCCTGATGCTCATCGTGATAATGCCGCAGCCGATGCCGAACAGCAGCTGTCCGAGCGGCAGTTTAGGCGATGTGACATAGTCGGTAGCCATGAAGAATGCTCCGAGCATCACGCCACCGGCCAGCACGTGGAAGAGTGCCCAGTGCAGGCTTCCTGTCGCGATGAATCCGAATACAAATACGGTTCCGATGAAAGCGCAAGGGATAATCGGGCTGATTACCTTGCGGACGATCAGGTAGATGCCGCCGATGAGAAGGGCGAGTGCACAGACCTCTCCGGCAGATCCGCCGTGGAAACCGAGAAACATGCGAAGAAGGTCAGGAATCTGATCCCTGCTGCCTTCCGCGTAAAGCGCAAGCGGTGTAGCTCCCGTGACTGCATCAGCTCCGTCGAGCCTTGTTACAGGCCATGTCGACATGTTGGCAGAGAATGAGATGAACAGGAATATACGTGCCGTGATGGCCGGGTTTGAGAAGTTCCTGCCGATTCCTCCGAAGAGCTGCTTGACTACCACGATTGCGAAGAGACATCCGAGGACGGCCTGCCAAATCGGGAAGTTTGACGGTACATTGAAAGCGATCAAAAGTCCCGTCAGTGCAGCGGAGAGGTCTCTCACCGTTTGCTTTTTATGTGTGATTGCGTTGTATATGTACTCGAAGAGTACGCTGGCTGCCACGCATACTATTGAGAGAAGGAGTGCCCTTGCTCCGAATACGTATATGCTGGCGACCCATGCAGGAACGAGTGCGAGTATCACCGTTCCCATTAGTCTTGTAGTATCCGACTCGGTGACGATATGCGGCGAGGAGGATACTATCAAATTATCATGAAACTTGTTAGCCATTTTAACTCGATGCCTCCTTTACCATCATCTTCGCAAGCTTGTTGGTCAAGCTGAGCGGACGTCTTGCCGGGCAAGTGTACGAGCAGCTGCCGCACTCCATGCACTGCATTACGTTAAACCTGTTAAGCTTGTCTACGTCTTTTTGCTCGTAGGCATCTGCGAAGATGCTCGGCATAAGACCGAACGGGCAAGCTGTGTGACAGCGCTGGCAGTTAAGGCAGGCTGTCTCTTCTTTAACCTCTGCCATCTCCTGGCCGAAGCAGAGTATGGACGAGGTGTTTTTCATAGTCGGCGATTCGTCGGACTTCGTGGCGCGTCCCATCATAGGTCCGCCCATGATGATCTTGCGAGGCTCTTTTTTATAGCCGCCGCAAAACTCGATTACGTCCGCGATTCTCGTTCCTATCGGAATGTAGACATTCTGTGGTTTGGCCACTGCATCGCCGTCTACAGTAACTCTTCTCCTTACGATTGGCATGCCGGTTTTGAAGAACTCGGCCATGACGCCTACCGTCGAAACATTGTCGAGAATAACTCCGAGCTGTGCCGGGAGAACTCCTGCGTCCATCGTCTTGCCGGTTACTTCATAAATGAGCACACGCTCAGCTCCCTTTGGGTAGCTCGACGGAAGAGGTACTATTTCGATATCACTGATCTCGTTTTGCTCGATAAGTCTCTTGAGGTTTGCGATAGCGTCAGGTTTGTTGGTCTCGATTCCGATGAATCCTTTTTTAAGATTCAGATACTGCATGATGAGTTTCATGCCGTCGAGCACGTCCTGTCCGTTCTCTACCATCTCCCTGTTGTCTGTGGTGATGAAAGGCTCGCACTCTGCGGCGTTGACCACGAGGTACTCGCACTCATCAATGTTTTTAGGATTCAGCTTGATGTGGGTCGGGAAAGATGCTCCGCCGAGTCCGACCATGCCGCTGTCTCTGGCTGCTTTGACGAAATCTTCAAAGCTCTCAACGACAGGTGGTTTGACTTCTTCGCTGACCTCCTGTTTTTTGTCAGTCTCGATCACGATATGTGTCTCGAAGCCGCCCATTGATCCGCGGACCTGGTCGATTGATTTTACAGTTCCGCTGACGCTCGAAAAGACAGGTACACTTACGAAGGCCTCGGAATCTCCGATCCTCTGTCCTACCTTTACGTAATCCCCCGCTGCTACAAGCGGAGTACAAGGAGCGCCGATGTTCTGGGACATGCTGATGCTGACTTCATCCGGTACCGGCATCGTTACGGTCTCTGACTGAGCCGTGTTCTTATGATGAGGCACGTGGATGCTTGGCAAATGTTTCCTTTGGCTCATCCCTTTTAGAAACTCCTTTCATATATTTCTACAATATCTGTAGGTGCTCGTATTTAATCTGTCGATAAGCAGATATCGATGCGAGCGCTCGGGGCACAAAAAATACGCCCCCTCTTTATTGACGCCTACATTATATACTATTGCCCTCAAAAAAACATAAATTGATATAAAATACACAGGTTCACGCTGTGCATTTTGATGTGCAATCGCGTTAAATATTTATCCTGATTCAAAAATGCATAAAGATAAATTATCTTAAACTTCACGCGGCTGTATATATAAATAGGTATATTTCTTAAAATTCAACACTTTTCTGTATTTATTAGCATACAGTCTTGACTTTGCAAGGCTGTATATTTATAATTTCGATATTATAAATATACACAAAAGTGAATAATTTCACTCTGATGGCAAAGATAAGCTACACATACGAAAGGAAGAGAGAAGCAAATGGAAAAGAAGGATATCAAAAAAATCGTCCTCGCATACTCAGGCGGACTGGACACTTCAATCATAATTCCTTGGCTAAAGGAGAATTACAACGACCCTGAAATCATAGCCGTAGCGGGTGATGTAGGTCAGGTCGATGAGCTCGAAGGTCTTGAGGAAAAGGCCATCAAAACCGGAGCAAGCAAACTCATCGTGGCAGACCTCGTTGACGAGATGGTCGATGATGTAATCATCCCTTGCCTCAAGATGGGTGCGATTTACGAGAACTATCTGCTCGGCACCGCATTCGCAAGACCGGTTATCGCAAAGAAGCTCGCTGAGATTGCCCTCGAAGAAGGAGCTGACGCGATCGCCCACGGCTGCACCGGCAAGGGCAACGACCAGGTAAGGTTCGAACTTGCCCTCAAACGCTGGGCACCTGAGACTGCTATCATCGCACCTTGGCGTGAATGGGATATTCTCTCCAGGGATCAGGAAATCGATTATGCCGAGGCCCACGATGTGCCTCTCAAGATTACGAGGGAGACGAATTACTCAAAGGATAAAAACATCTGGCACCTCAGCCATGAGGGACTGGATCTCGAAGATCCCGCAAACGAGCCGCAGTATGAAAAGGACGGTTTCCTCGAACTCGGAGTATCTCCTCTTCAGGCACCGGACGAGCCTACATATATCACGGTCGGATTTGAGGCCGGCGCACCGGTATCCTTCAACGGAGAAAAGATGAAGGCATCGGCAATCATCGAGAAACTCAACGAAGTCGGCGGTGCCAACGGCATCGGAATTATAGACATAATCGAGAACAGGTTAATCGGAATGAAGGTCCGCGGCGTATACGAAACCCCGGGCGGAACGATACTCTATTACGCTCACGAGAAACTCGAGTCTCTCACCGTAGATAAGGAGACCAAGCATCTCAAGCAGAAACTCGCCGTCGACTACGCAGATATGCTCTACAACGGCAAATGGTACAGCCCACTTCAGGAAGCGCTCACCGCGTTTGCCAACGAGTCAAACAAGAAAGTTACCGGAGAGGTCAAACTCAAACTGTACAAGGGCAACATCATTCCGGCGGGAATCTCATCACCGCACTCACTCTATTCAGAGGAGCTCGCGTCATTCGGAGAGACCGCATTCGATCACTCCCAGGCTACGGGATTCATCAACATCTGGGGACTCCCTACCCTGGCTCAGGCGATGCTCGAGAACGGAAAACTGTAGAAACTGAACAAACAATACTGAAGATACAAGAGAAAAGATATGGATAAACTTTGGGCGGGAAGGACCGCCGGAACAACAGCAAATCTGGTAGATGAAATCAACTCATCCATCGCAGTCGACAGGAGGCTGTACAAGAGAGATATCGCAGGAAGCATAGCTCATGCAAAGATGCTCTCAAAGCAGCAGATCATTGCAAAGGAAGAGGCCAATGCCATCATAAAAGGTCTCGAAGGAATCGAAGCGGACATCACTTCGGGAGCCCTTGCGATAGACCCTTCGGCAGAAGACATCCACATGTTCGTCGAACAGGTTCTGACCGATAGGATCGGCGATGCAGGCAAGATGCTTCACACAGCGAGGAGCCGTAACGATCAGGTTGCTCTGGACACCAAGCTCTACTGCATAGAAGAGACTGAAAACATAGATGACCTCCTCGACGAACTAATGAAGGTTCTTTCGTCAAAAGCGGAGCAGAATCTCGAGGTCATCATGCCGGGCTACACCCATCTGCAGCACGCACAGCCTGTCTCCTTCGCTCAGCACCTCATGGCATACGCGATGATGTTCGAAAGAGATAAGAGCAGGCTGGATGACTGCAGGAAAAGAATGCTCGAGAGATCGCCTATCGGGGCATGTGCGCTGGCAGGTACGACATTCGACATCGACAGGGATTACGAAGCATCCCTTCTCGGTTTCACCGGCATCTCGATGAACAGCATGGATGCCGTTTCCGACAGGGACCACTTCGTTGAACTCATGTCGGCACTCGCCATCATAATGATGCATACTTCCAGGCTTTCGGAAGAGATAGTCATGTGGGCGAGTTCGGAGTTCGGTTTCGTACAGCTCCCGGATGAATACACGACAGGCTCATCCATAATGCCACAAAAGAAGAATCCGGATGTAGCGGAACTTTGCCGAGGCAAGACAGGAAGAGTATACGGAAATCTGATGTCGATACTGACCGTACTGAAAGGGCTGCCTCTCGCATACAACAAAGATATCCAGGAGGATAAAGAGCCCCTCTTCGACTCAGTCGAGACGGTCAAACTCTGCATCGAAGCCTTCATAGAAATGGTCGATGTGATGGAAGTCAACGAGCAGAATATGTACGAGTCAGCCAAGCAGGGCTACGTAAATGCTACCGACCTCGCTGACTACCTCGTGGTAAAGGGAATGCCTTTCCGCGATGCGTACAATGTATCGGGCAAAGTCGTATCTTACTGCATAGGAAGAGGATGCGCACTGGAGGAACTTCCTCTCGAAGAGTTCAAGCAGTTCTCGCCTCTCATCGATGCGGATGTGCATCAGAGGCTGTCACTTCACACAT
>JAFREV010000089.1 GCA_017434685.1 Mogibacterium sp. | reverse complement strand
GCATAACTGTGTGATTCGCTACTGATGACCAAATGCGTCCTCTATCTCAATGCAGGAATTGTAATATTAATTCAAAGCACTGTCAAGTGCACCGCCTTGCAATCAGATTGATTTTCTCATATACTTTATCGAAATTGTTAAACATTACTATCCGATTATTAACGACAAAGGGAGCAGATATGGGAATTAAAACAGCAAAATTTGGAGGATCATCAGTTGCAGACGGCATTCAGCTTGCCAAGATTAAAGAAATCATAGAGGCGGATAAGGATCGCCGTTACATCGTAGTGTCCGCACCGGGCAAACGATTCGACGGAGACAGCAAGATCACCGATCTCCTCTTTATGTGCAAGGCTCAGGCTGATCACAACATTCCTTACGAACAGTTGCTCCAAGTAATTACAGACCGCTACAGTGCCATCAAGTACAATCTCGGTGTTGATGTCGATCTGGACAGCGAATATGAAACCATACTCAAGAAACTCGGAGAAGGCTGCAGCGAGGATTATATCGCAAGCCGAGGAGAATATCTCTCCGCTATTCTCGTAGCCGCTTATCTCGGATATGACTTTGTAGACACCGAAGGTCTGATTTTGTTCGACAGTAAAGGCAGGCTTCTCCCTGAGGAAACCAACGAGGCCTTGTCTAAGGAACTCGCAAAGCACGAGCGTGCCGTTCTCCCGGGTTTCTACGGAAGCGACATCAAGACGGGAGATATTCGTATCCTCTCCCGCGGAGGCTCTGATGTTACGGGTTCTCTCGTTGCACGTGCTGTCGACGCGGATATGTACGAGAACTGGACCGATGTTTCGGGACTTCTCATGGCAGACCCTCGCATAGTGGATAATCCGAAGCCTATCGAATACATCTCGTACATGGAACTCCGAGAACTCTCATACATGGGTGCTTCTGTTCTACACGACGAGGCTGTATTTCCTGTCAGGCTTGCAGGTATCCCTATCAACATCAGGAACACCAACGCACCCGAGGATCCGGGTACAATCATCACAACCGAAAACTCATATGAGAACGACAAACTTTTCTCAGGTATTGCCGGCAAACAGCCATTTACCGTCATCACCGTATATAAAAACATGATGAACAAGGAAGTCGGTTATGTCAGACGTGCCCTTACCGTACTTGAGGACCTCGGTATAAGTTTCGACCACATCCCTACCGGCATCGATTCTCTCTCCGTAGTAATCGAAAGTGCGGCTCTTGAGGATAATCTCGAAGAAGTTCTCAAGGAATTCGAACAGAGACTTCACCCGGACGAGATTAATGTCATTCCTGACATTGCCATGATAGCCGTCGTGGGAATGGGACTTGTCAGAAACATCGGTGTCGCTGCACGGATTACACAGGCCCTTGCGGACGGAGGAATAAACATCAGAATGCTCAACCAGGGCACGAGCGAAATCAACGTAATAGTCGGAGTCGAATCCAAGGATTTCAAGAAAGCCACAAAAGCTATATATAACGCCCTCACAAATTAGATATTATCAATAATCATGAAAATCATTCTTGCATCGGCCTCACCGAGGAGGCTTGAGATTATGAATAAGCACGGAATAGATCCCATAGTCATTCCGACGGATACCGATGAGACTCTGTCAGGCAATCCTTCCATGACAGAAGCCGTGGAGGATTTGTCACACCGCAAGGCCCTTGCCTGCTACGAAATAATTAAATCCGATCGAGAACTTTCGAAGCAGTACGCCGGTCATATCATCATCGGTGCTGATACTATAGTCTATACTGACAGGATACTCGGCAAACCCGAAGATGCTGACGACGCAAGGCATATGCTCGAGTCTTACAGAGGTACTTTTCACTACGTACTTACAGGGATAAGCCTGATAGATTCAGACAGCGGTAAATCCGAAGTCATGAGCGATGTCACCAAAGTGTGGTGCATCAACTACAGCGACGAGGACATTGAAGACTATATAAACCGCGAAGAGCCGTACGACAAAGCTGGCGCGTATGCAATTCAAGGCTATTTCGGTCGCTACATAGATCATATAGAGGGCGATTACGAAAATGTAATGGGACTTCCCTTCTACCGAATCGAAGATATACTCAAATCATACAAATAAGCAAAGAACCGGGTAGTAATATCCGGTTCTTCTGCATGTAGGTCATAACCTATACTCAAATCTTTACTCGCACCTTCAATCACCTATGTGTGCTTCGAGAACCTCTGTCATAATGTCTCTCTGATACACGTCGGTCAGGATGCCCAGGAATTCGATATCGCAATCATCCAACTGTTTTTCCTCAACTTTCAAATTGTCCTGCTTTGTAACCACGATAGTTCTTCCATATGTTCCGGTATCTGCGAGATTGCCCTCATCATCATAATAATCAAAGAGGAAATCGATCCTGTCGCCGGATTCAAACTTCTGAACTCCTTTTTTCATGAATGCGTATTTATCTTTCACAAAATCGTATCCGGTTATGATTCCCTTCTCAGTAGCCATATCATCTTTTATAGGGTACCATTCTACGTGGATTAATATCTCTTCTACACCATTAAGTTTTGCTCTTACATCACCGGTAAACACCAGTCCTTCATCTGTTTCCCTGTATCCCTGAGACTCATAGCAAATCAGTCTGCCGTTCATATGAACCCAACTGTCATCCATGTCCACCAGAGGATGCCCGTCTGCGTCCTCGCCTCCCAAATGCTGAGCACCCAGATATCTCCATCTGCCTTCCTCGTCCTTCTGATATGCCGCAGTCTGACAATCTGCAATTATGCCCCATGTCTTTTCCGGAAGTTCAGGCAGATAACCGTCTCCCGTGTCTTTAAGCGGAATATCCACCAAAGTGCTGACGGGATCGTAGTCCTCAAAGCCTTTTACATACCAACTCTCGTCACTGAAATCCGACCTGCTCAAAGACTCAATAAAGGTATTGATGGTCTTTTCATCGGAGTTTACGAGTTTGTCGTGTTCCCTCTTTTTCTGAACTGCAAGAATACTGAATACATCGTTGAAAAGTATTCTCTGTTTGCTCAGTTTCATCTTGTCGAGTTCTTTAGCCGTATCACCATATGAATAAATATCCTCGTACGCCAGGGCAAACGACAATCCGTTTATGCCCTTTGCCGCATTCCTGTTCCTGTACAGCACGCTGGCTCTGAGGAGATTCATCAAATCATCTCTTTCTTTTTGGTTACATATTGAATCGTCGACATCTGTATCGTCAAGTTTGTCGATAAAGTCTATAAGATCGGTTTGTGATTTTGCATAAAAAGTATATGAGTTCATGGCCGCAAGTCCGAAATCCGCAAAATCAGCAGGGTCTTTTCTGATAGCCTTATCCGCCTTAACGAACAATTCCGTCACTTTCTCATATGCCGGTTTTAAAAGAGTCAAATCGACAAATGACAATGTTGAATCTGTTTGTTTCTTTCCGTCATGAATTGCGGTATTGAACTGGTCGTAAGTCGAAACCATGACCTTGCCGAATTCTTCGCTGGATAGTCCGGGGTTCTCGGCAAGTTTTCCGAATGCATCAGTATAAAACCATCCGAATCCGCCCTCTGTCTCCTCCGATGCAAGATAGTAATCCGCATAAGGCTCCATCGCATTTGCTATCTCTATATCCTGCATCAGACAGGCATCAAAGCCTATCACGTCAAATTTAACTCCGGCGTTCTTTATTGACGTTTCAATCTCAGATATTCTGAGGCCGTGGAAAAAGTCCTCATCTTCTCTGTGTTTTAAGTCATCAACTCCGTAACCGTATGGTACCCCTCCGCCGTGGTCCCATAACACGAGCATATATCTGTCTGCAGGATAATTCTTTGCTGTCCATTTGATGAAGTCTTCGAGTTCCGAAGGCTCCTCCATGGTTTCAATATCACGGTCTTCGATTTTTTCGACTTCGCCGCCCTTTACGGTATATCTGCCGTAACTGTTTTCATCCATGCCTTTGGTGAACCACCTTCTCGACCCTCCAGTCTCAAGTACAAATGTCAGTGCATCGCCTTTCTTTGTGGCATCCTGCATCATCCTGATATTTGCTGACGCAGCCCCTACTTTTTTCTCAAGATCGGATCCGACTATGTATTCCATAACAACGACGCTCTTATCGTTAGAGTGATCCGGGAAGAAT
>JAFREV010000088.1 GCA_017434685.1 Mogibacterium sp. | reverse complement strand
TTCTATTTTGATATTTTCAATGAGGGCGAACATCTGCAGGAGGCAGATTCTTCTAATGACGGTAAGGGCAATGTCATCATGATTCGTCAGAGCAAACAGACGGGCGTCGTTCGGAGACAGTATCTTTATTATAAGAACAGATTTGAAGGGCTGGAGGATATTGCCCCTGATGAGTTTGCCATCATCTCGCCGATATCATACTTCGGAAAGGCGCGGACATTGGCTAACGCTCGTTTTATGTACGCGCTTGCGTTGGATCTCGACGGAGTGGACGGGGATAAGTTGAATGACCTGATTTACCAGTACCAGAATGGCATCATTCCGCATCCTACATATATTGTCAATTCAGGAAATGGGCTGCATCTGTATTATCACTTCGAAACGCCGATTCCGATGAGACCTGGTTTCAGAGACCTTCTGAAGGAAATAAAGAGGGAACTCGTTGACCTTATCTGGAATCCGCATACATCCAACATCAACAAGAAACAGTACCAATCGATTAACCAGGGGTTCAGGGTTGTCGGAACAATTACGAAAGCAATGCTGGAGGCTGGGGATAACTTTCAGATGGTGTGTTCGGTCACCGCATATAAGACTGGTGACAAAGTTACCTTGGATTATCTCAGCGGATTTACATCCATAAATCCAGAACAGGCGGTCGATAGCGGACGTGTATCTCTCGAAGAAGCTGCCGAAAGATGGCCCGAGTGGTATCAGTCCAGAATCGTAAGAGGGGAGACGCCTAATCAATGGGCGGTCAGCCGCAAGATGTATGAGTGGTGGATTAACAAGATTCAGGGAAAGATTTTGGATAAGGATGGAAACAGAATTGGACAGGCGTCGTTCGGACACCGCTACTGGTGCATCTACACACTGGCGGCCGTTGCCAGAAAGTGCGGCAAATATAGTGAAAAGACGAATCCGAATCCCGTCACAAAAGAAGAACTCGAGAAGGATGCAAGGAGCCTGCTCGGCTTCCTGAATTCGCTTTCAAGAGAACCATTTACAGAAGCGGATATGAATGCAGCACTGAGGGTATATGATGATCCGCTGTTGTGTGTAAAACTGAGTAAGACATTTCTAGAGGAACAAACGGCCATTCCGATGCCGCCATCTCATCCGCACAAGCCGAAGGACAGACGCCAGAAAAGGGAATGGCATCTGGAGGATATGAGAGCGAAGAAGGAACGGATGAAAAAGAGAGGGCAGCCATTCAGAAATCCTGAAGGGAGACCTTCAAAAGAAAGCGTTGTCAGGGAATGGAGAGAAAACCATCCGGACGGTAGCAAGGCGGACTGCATCAGAGATACAGGGCTTACAAGACCGACTGTCAGCAAGTGGTGGGATTAAAGGGAACAACCCCATCCGAATTTACTGAAACAAGAAAGAAAATCGTTCTTTTTACACTCTACTCTTCGGGTTCGCCAAAGGTCTGGATATAGGTATCCGCATCGCAATACTGCTCACACCATTTTTTTGCCTCATCCACTGTAAGAGGGATTATTCTGGATCCTCCGCAAAATCCTCCGCCAAAGGCCTCTTCGCGATATTTAGTGAGGGGACCGCCTTCCCCACATAAGAAAAATTCACCGGTTTTCTTTTTGTATAGAGACTCGTCCATATTATTAAAATCTCCGTTTCCAAGACCATTCCAGTAATTAGCTATTTCTGTAGCGGTTTCTGTGTTGTACATTTTCCCATTGATGATGGCTTTTGTCATAATAGACCTCCTGTTTATCTTCTTTAAAAATAAGATTGTTGATATGGGCGTCTGTCGGCTTTTATTTTCGTCTTTCTATCCCCGCACCTTTCGGTGCGACATGCATTCCTTATGCGTCTATTAATCTACGATAGTAGAAATTAAATTATTGTTTCAACTCACATCCCCTGAGTGGAGATGACCTTTGCGACAGACGCTCATAAAGCAGAACACCGAGGAAGTTCACCTCATTGAGCGTTCTATTATATTATTAGTAAATTACCTTCCTTTTCTCTCTTTTTTTATGATTTTTTTCTTTTAAAATAATATATTTTTTTTAGTTTCAGATGGCCTCCAGGGTATATCAGCAGAAGCTCGTTGTTCAGCCTTGAAACCTCTTCGGGAGAGATTATCCAAGTATCTTCTTCCGAATGAGTTGTTGTATATCCGCGAGAGCCGATGGATATGCTGCGACGTTTCCGCTTTTCCTTGCCAATCAGTCGTGATACGTACTCCGAATCTTCTGCGGAAGCCGAGCCGAGAACCAGTTTGTACTTGTAATTTGTGAGCATGGCCTGAGTTTCATCTTTACCGTAGACCAAATAGAGGTCCGCCAGGCTCTGCGTCAGACAGAAAATCCTAACTTTCCGCTTACGGGCTTTTCTGAGCTGATTGATCAGATCCAGTCTACCGAAACTGGCCAGCTCATCGATTGCTATTAAAATGGTTTCCTGCGGCTGGGTTCTCTGACCGACATACTCCAATACCATGGCGGTCACCAGATGCACAAGCTGGGAGTAGACATCCAGATTAGCATCGCTGACCAGAAAGAAAACGTGCCGCGTCTCAACCGAATCCGCAGTGAAACATTCCTCGCCAGGAGAAGGCCTGTGAACGGCATTCCTCACATAGCTGTTGGAAGCGAAAAGGTCAATGGAAGCCACCGCAGACTGTCTGCAGCCGGCTGTATTCATTTCGCTGGCGCCTTCAAAGCCATTGATATAACTGATAGCCAGTTCATTGCCAGTAGCATCGATTTCCGAAAAAAGCTGCTTATATGAGAGCGAGACAATCTTCTCACAGACTTCCACAAAATCTAACCCTACATGGTAGAAAGCAATCAGTGAGGCAGTTAAAATTTTCCTGCCTTCGTCGTTGAAAAATGAGGCGTTCGCTGATGCGGTCTGTGGGGAAAGAGGTGGCATCAGTAAGTACGCCAGCCGGCTCAACGCCTGATTTTTATCAGCGTCCGAAGGCAGAACGTCTATGCTGTGAAAGACATCGAAAGGAGGTGTAGAAACGTTTTCAGGTTCGAAAAGAAGCTGATTTGCTTTACTTACGTTCCTGAAAATGTCGCCAGAAATGTCAAGCACAAAAGAACCGCATCCTTCAAAGCCATATAGTATGGGAATCAGGCTTGCTGCCGTCTTGCCCGAACCGGATGGTCCCCACGCAAGGATGTGGCCCTCCTGTTCAGAGGGAGAGTATATGTCAACACCGTATTTCGTGCCGAAAGTGATTCCGCTGACACGTCCAGCGCGACCAAAGGACAGACCGCTGCGCACCAGCGGAACCAGCTTTCTGAGCACGCAAAGGAGAAGAAACACTGCGGCTATAAGAATGGAAATTTTCAGAAGCATCAAAAGAAAAAGAGCAAGAGACTCCATGAGATGATGAATCAAGTATTCAGGTCTATGATACATACTACCACCTTCCAATCTTTAATTCTCTTTCAGATTCTGCAGAATCCACCCAGCGATTCCGGCTATTTTCGCGGTCGCGTTCCAGATAAGTTTTCCTTTTCAGTTCCTTGACGGATAATGCTCTGCCGTTGGAATCGTATTTGGTTTTATTATTGAGGACCTTTGCAGGAATGTTCCTGTCATCGAGCCATTGCTGCAGATCACTGTGGAGCGTCTTAAGGTCCATGCGACATACGACTTCCTTACAGCAGAAACGCTGACGCACAATTTCTCCGCTTATCTTATCGCGGTCAGCCTTCACCGGCAGGAAAGCGAAGTGCATGTGCGGAGTGGTCTCATCCATATGCACGTAAGAACTGATTACGACATCTTCACCGAGGCCGGAAACTGTTCCGTAGCGACCGACGCAGAAATCATATGACGCCTGGAAAAACTCTGTCAGGCATTCCCGTGGTAAGTCCTCGGGAGCTGTGATAATCAGGTCGGCCATCACAACCAGGTCCTTACGGTTTGCATGCTGGATTTCGTCCAGTTGATGCCGGATGTATTCTGTCGGGCTTTCTCTCTCAGGGGCAAGATTATAATTCTCACCACTGCGGTTCATATCAACTTCACTATTGCTGTAACTCTTGATGTTCGAATTGCGCTCGTAGTGCTTGCAGAGATGCACTGCTTCGCTCATGTCACATTTACGCATATGTGCCATCGTTAATCATTCCTCCCTTCTTTCGAAAGTGTAGCGTGATATACTTTGTTCCAAAGTAACGCCGCAGAGCGGCTTATCACGGCAGGGAGAAGCCCTGCACCCCATGCAGCTTGCGCTGCACAAGGCGCGTTGCTCCTTACGCCGGATCCTTAAGTGATCCGGCTATCCTCACGAAGGGCGAGCCCTCTCGACTCCCCTGACAGCACCTGCGAAGCAGGCACTGTCAAAGGGGCGCTGCCCCTTGCCTGTAGCAAAGGATATCCGTACAACGGACATCCTTTGCACAAAGCGACCCCGCAAGAGGGTCACCCTCTTGACTCCTGTGCCGTTCTGATGACTTTAGCATCGAACGGATAAAACTCGTGCGGAATGCCTGCATCGGCGATGACAAAGAAGCCAATCGTCGGAGCAGCATTCAATTCCGCCTCGTTCGTGCACTTGCCACTCTCGTCGTGCTCGGCTTCCACCTGCTTGTCGAGCACGTCAGTTTTAAACCACGGATACTGAGCAACAATAGCAGAAAGAACAGCGTCCTCTGTTTCTGCATTGATGGATTCCGAGTCGGAAAGGAAGTAGAAGTCAGGAAACTCCCCTCCTCTCATCTCCACGACAACGATATAATCCTCATTACCCGTGGGGTTAATAGAGACCTTAATCCAGTCTCCAGGTATGATGGCGGTACCAGTTTTGAGTTGGATTTCTTTCATGATAATTACCTCTGTAACAATGAAAATCCGGGTTGTAACGATTTAAAATAAAAGAGGAGAATGTGAAATTCTCCTCTTTATATGTTCGCGCCCAGAATGGGCGCACTCCTCCTTAAATGGTTATTGTAATAGAAACGGTAAAACTAGATAACTAAAAATCAACAATCAAAATACAAACAATAAATCACTATACTTATTATACCAAAGCGAAATGTGGGTCGCTACATAGGGAAATATTTTTTTGGGTTCAAAACGGCGATTTAAGCGATTTTATTGAGAAGTCTCGAGGATTTATACCTGTAAATAAAGGCCGCAAAATGCATAAACATACAGCAGTCATGCATAGCAAGAGTTAAAAGGTTGTGTCCGGCAAAGCCTCTGCCCAAGCCAAAAGATCTGTCATCACTGCTGCAATTATTTCCAGGGACACCTCTTCATATTCGTATTCCATTTGCCCGTCGCAAACCCATTGCCATCCGTGTGGTAAAGTCTCAGGAGTAATGCCACCGAATTCAAACGCGATATAAGCCAATTCGGGATTATGTAGGCAATCAGAATGACCACTGCAGCAAAATGCAGTCTTATACCCCTTTTGGTTTAAGACGGCAATTGCTGGCGCGATGAGATCATCTACTTCAAAGTGGTTGTCTGTAGGTTCTGCTGTCACTTCGTAGGTGTCTTGGTTTATAAACATCGTAGGAGGCCTCCCGTTAGACGTCTTGGGATTTCAACTCGCGCTTGTACTTGTAGTACGTGTTCCGTGACAATCCTGTCAGCTTCATACACTCTTGGTCATTCAGACTGCCTCCAAAGTCTCGCGAGTGTTGGAGAATGACTTTCTTCTGCTCTTTAGCCTTCTTTGTTTCAACCTTAAGGCCTTCTCTGCGCCCAACCTCTTTTCCAGAAGCCTGCGCCCGCTTTACACCTTCACTAATCCGTTGATGCAGAAAATCTACTTCTTTCTGCGCCGATGCGAATGCGGACTCAATCTGCTGACGCTGTACGATTTTTAGCACCTTATTTATTGCCTCGATAAGCGTATCAGCAATCTCGTCGCCAACACCTTCTATTCTCGTTTCTAATGCGCTTCTGTAAACTGCCGTATCAATGTGGGGTTCTTTGAGAAAAACTAAATCTACACCCCTTTCAAAGAGAGCAGTATACTCTCTGAACCCCTCCTCAGCATTTCTGCTCATCCTGGAGACTTCGTCGAAAATGATTTTATCCCCCGGATTGACAATACGGAGAAGCTTCTGCCACTCCGGACGGTCCTGGTTTATGCCGCTATATTTTTCCTGAAAGATGATTGCGCTCTTATCGGCCTGTTTTATGTTCTCAATCTGCCGATCCAAACGCTGCTGATGTGTGCTGACACGTGCATACCCATATACTGTGCTCATCCCGCAACCTCCAGTATCAATAAAACCTAATCTCTATTCTGATACTATAATTATATCGCGTATAATTGGCAGATTTCCATATAAGGAATACAAAAAAAGCAGACCTTTATTTTGGTACTGAATTTTCGGTCTGCTTGTGAGAACTTTATTCTGCTGGTTCCAGTGATGTTGAAAATGTTATGGATCTCGGCGTCTCCTGTTCGTCGAACTTGATAACATAGGCCTGCCGATCTGAAGCAACGTCGAGAATTGTACCTTGTCCGAAATACTTATGTATTATCTTCTGGCCTGGCAGGAATCGCTGGTGCGACGGCTCAACGTTATGGTAAAAACGCTGTCCGTATTTTCTTGCAGAGAGAATAGCGGCTTCAACGCTCTCGCTTGTGTATTCCAGCAGGGAGTGGTCAATATCGGTGATAAAGCGTGACGGCATTATAGGGCCATCTTCGGTGTAACCTTCCGACATAGTAAGATATAATTTCTTCTCCGCGCGGGTCATGGCAACAAATGCAAGACGGCGCTCTTCTTCCATCCCTTCTTTGCTTTTTGTCTTCTTGGAAGGGAAAACACCATCGTTTAGACAGCACACAAAGACATAAGGGAACTCCAGCCCCTTGGCTGCGTGCACTGTCATGAGGTTCACTTTCCCCTGCTCAGCAGCAATCTCATCACTGACGAGTAGTGCGACGTGAGTCAGGTAATCTTCAAGCTCCGCCTTCTCCCCATAAGTGGATTCATATTCATATATCTCCTGCTTCAGAAGAGCTAGATTATCAATCCTCTCCTGCTCCCCGTCTCTGCGAAGCATTTCTTCGTATCCGCTCTCATCCAGAAGGGAGGAAAACAAATCCGAGATTTTCATTTCCTTACAGCATGCAGCATATTTATCAATGAGATTGACGTAATCATTCGCCTTGGTATTTGTGTATTCCGAAGCAGCCATCATTGCCTTCAGAGCAGCATACAGAGTCAGGTTGTGAGAGTCCGAATACGCCGTAATTCGCTCGATACTCTTTTTTCCGATGCTGCGACCAGGCCTGTTGCTGGTCTGCAGGAAAGACAAATCGTCTTGATATAAAATCATGCGGAGATATTCGATTGCAGTTTTTATTTCCCTGCGCTCAAAAAAAGGCTGTCCGCTGTGAATCTTATACGGGAGATTTTCGCGTTGCAAACTCCGCTCTACGTCGTGAGAACAGGCGTGTGCCCGGTATAAAACGGCGACATCATTAAGAGACACACCAGCAGCTTGGATTTCCTTAATCTGTTGAGCAATCCAATCCGCTTCTTTTGCCTTGGTCTCTGCTACATGACAGCACACCTTATCACCGTCAGGCCGCATAGGAACCAGCTCTTTTTTTATTCTTGTGGTGTTCTTCTCGATCAGTGAATTAGCCACTGAAAGAATCTGCGGCGTAGAGCGATAATTCTGATTCATGATGATCGTGTTGACATCACACCTGGCGGAGAAATTGAGAAGAAATTGTACTTTAGCTCCACGCCAGGAATATATTGTTTGATCGGGGTCTCCCACGATAAAAAGATTGTGATGATAGCCCGCAAGGATATCCATCAGCGCGACCTGAATTGAATCAATATCCTGGAATTCATCAATCATTATATATTCCATGCGTTGCTGCCATTTCTCGCAGATGTCATCGTTCCGTCCGAAGATATACAAAGTAAATTGCATCAAATCATCATAATCCAAACCGAATATTTTTCGTTGGTGATATAGGTATCCGTAATAAATTATTTCCGAGACCTCAGAGGCTTCATCATATTTCTGTTTTAAGCCATCTAGCGGGGTTTCAGTCAGTTCAATATAATATGGCGGGCAGCTGTCGGTATTTTTTCTTGCGCTGATCATCTTCCGAGCATCATTGAATTTCATGTCTTTGCTCGTCAGTGCGCGCTCATCATATATCGTCTCAAAAATTGTGCGGACATCAGATCCGTCGAGAATTCTGAATTCCTTCGGATAATGAACCTCATTTATATCTTCCTTGAGGATGGCGTTGCACAGCCCATGAAATGTATATATCATGCCGGTGTCGTTGTCTCCTGTGAGCTTTCGGATTCGCCGTTTCATTTCATCGGCAGCCTTATTGGTAAAAGTGACGCACAAAATGTTCCCGGGGGCAATACCGACTTCATTAACCAAAAACGCGAATCGTTCGGAAAGAACTCTGGTTTTCCCTGAACCCGCGCCGGCGACTAAACAGACTTTTCCTTCTATAGCTTCCGTGGCGGCCTGCTGTTCCGTATTAAGTTTCACAAATGCTTTTGTCATATATATTCTCCCGTAAAACCTTACCCTATGCTCTTAAAGCGAATCTGCACATTCAGGTCAATATACTTTTGACCGTCCTCCACGTATACATATCCATAGTCATATCGCGATGCGGACGGCCTGTCAAGACGAGTATTTGTTAGCAGATATTCTTCAAAGAAGTTGCGATTGTACAAATGGTAGCACAGTACATCCCCGCCTCTTTTGATGATGATATAACCTCCGGTTGCGACATCAGTACCGTCCCAGATGCTGCCCGGAGTCATTCCAAGGGCAGCTGCGCAGACCATCTTCTTCAGTTTGTATCTGTATGTGTCCGTGTTTCTGTAAGAAAGCGGATTTTCATCAGCGACTAGACCGATTAGTTCGTCGCAATCATACACTCCATCGCCCATCTTCCGATAATGCATGAGAACCATCTCCGCGTATATCCGTGGAAGCCAGCTGTCAATCATAATCAGATTATCCTCATAAGTGTTGCTGCGGTATCCGTCATACTCGATGCTGTCCGAACGCTCAAGAAGAGCAGCCATCCTTTCCTTCATGTATTCCCTGCAGACGTCTTTATCGATACTGTTGACGTGCTGCATATCGTTATCCGACAATCCATGGATTCTATATCTGATGCGCGTATTCTTTCCAGGATTAAGAAGAGTCGGAGCGGAACCGACATCCGACTTGATGGAGAAACCCACCTCCGGACTGTATCCCGTCGCAATATCGTGAACCTGCATTATAATATCCTCCTTGCTCGTGGAGGATGCTTTTACTTTCGTTACTTGCATCTGATCCATCAGCGGTTCGATTTCCGGAATCGGGAAGGAGCCGCTCTGCCCTTCGCCTGCTCCCTGGAAAATTCTCGGGAACATGCCCTGCAGTTTCTCTTCCAGGTCTGCAACGGGAAGCTCACGGACGAAATCGCCGTTGTTGTATATCCTGATGACGTCACCAGGACTGTACTCCATCCTGCAGCCTTCCGTTTCCTCCCGAATAATCTTGATGATCGGCAGATAGATGTCGTCTATCCTGCAGGCGTTTTCGTCTGCGGCGTAGATGCGTCCGTCCCGCAGAAGACGGAAGAACGCATACAGCTCGCTCCATTCTCCTTTGTTATATGACTGCATCCAGAACCTCCTTTACCTTCAGGGCGATAGCCTCTATTACAGGAACGGTGACGCTGTTTCCAAACTGCTTGTACAGATGCGTATCGGAGAGCACGAGCTTGAAATCATCCGGAAAACCCTGCAGACGAGCCCATTCACGCGGAGTCATTTTGCGGATATCCTCCTTGTTGATTTCTCCCTTGATGTGAGTTGTCGGAACCATGGAGTGTTCTCTGCTATCTATAATGAGATTGCGTTCACGGCCCATGCCACCGCATACGATTGTGCCTGCGACGCCATCGAGGTCACGGATTTCGTATCCGAAGCCGTTGCCCTTGGCGGCGTGGCGAGCCTTGTGAGCTTTCAGCGTGTCAACATATACATCAGACAGATAGTACTTGGATGGGATAGGGGCGCTCTCCATGATGTCTCTGATACATACCTGCTTGCCCGTCCCTGTTGGAAAGATGAACTCTCCGATATTCAGATCATCTCTGAAACAAACTATATATATTCTCTCGCGGTTCTGCGGCACTCCGAAGTCCTTACTGTTCAGCACCTTCCAGAACACCTGATATCCGATGTCCTTAAAGGCATTCCTGATTACCCGGAATGTCCTGCCTCTATCATGCTGTACGAGCCCCTTGACATTCTCACAGAAGATGACCTTCGGCTGATGTTCCTTACAGATCCGGACCACATCCAGAAACAGGTTACCTCTGTTCTGTCCTTTGAAGTCATCGTCGAAACCTCCTCTTCCATAGCCGCCGGTCCCTGCGATTGAAAAGGCCTGACAGGGGAACCCGGCAAGGCAGATGTCAAACGCGGGGATGTCCTTTTCGTCAATTCTGGTTATATCTCCGGCAATTCCGAAGGTATCATCGAAATTTGCCTTATATGTCTTCTGGGCCGGTTCATCCCACTCACAGACAAATACGGTTTCTATTCTGTTGCCGAAAGCGTTATCAAAGCCCATTCTGATTCCACCGATGCCGGCGAACAGGTCGATTGATTTATATGTCGTCATTGCCATTTACGATCTCCTTACGCAGCTTTTCCAGCGTTTCTTCTCTTCTACTCTTTGTAAGTTCACATTCCCAGACCACAAGAACGCGCCATCCGAGAGCTTCAAGTTCCGCGGTCTGTTCTTTATCCCTTTCGACATTACGCTGCAGTTTTGCGATCCAGAAATCCTGATTGCTTTTCGGGATGGACGCCTTCCTGCAGTCCGGGTGCTGATGCCAGAAGCATCCGTGCACAAAGACCACCGTTTTGTATTTGGGTAAGACTATATCCGGATGCCCTGGGTATCTGCTGTCTGCTACTCTGTATCTGAATCCGTGTTTGAACAGGTCGGCCCGAACAATTTTCTCAGGCCCGGTGTTCTTTGCACGGATGCGCTTCATATTCTCGCTGCGCTGTTCTTTTGTAATTCTATCCATAATAATTAAAAAATATTATTTAATATTAAATAATATTACTTCTGCAAATATTCGGCGAACGCCCTATTTGCAAGCTCATTAAAGGACAGGCCTGTCTGCTGGTGCTCCTGCACAAGCAGCTCGTTTATATCCGTACGGATTCTGAGAGATCTCGTCACAGCTGGACTACCTTTCGGCCTTCCTTGAGATCGCCGAATGGTGTCTTTGGAAGCCGCCGTATGTTTCACCGCAGTAGCGGTTTTCTTCTTCTGCGGTGGGCGCGCCTTATCCTTTTCTCGCTGATTTCCCAAATCCAACTTAATGGCCATTTCTCATCCTCCTTTTAATCTCTGCTGCAACTTTCCTTACATCCTCAGCCGCGGGGCTGGAAGGTCGGTAGTCAGTAATTCCTGTGTGCATGCCGACACACTCGGACAAGACAACCGAATTGCGTATTGTATTCTTAAATATTGTCGTCCCCATCTCCCTGGCAAAGTCTTCAGTGATCTTCCGCACCTGTTTGCTCAGGTTGGTGCGATCCGTGTAACGATTAAACAGAATTCCAAGTACCCGCACGTCCTCGTTGATGCCTGTCTCTCTGACGATATCCAGACTCTCTGCAGTTCCTTCGTCAGATACAACACTGGCCGCATCCGGAAGTACTGGAATTATAACGTATTCGCAGGAACACAGAGCCAATGTATGCAGATAATTCGGGCTTGGGTTAGGGTCAAGTAACACATAGTCATAGTGTTCACAGGCACTTCGGATAAATTCCTGCATCCGTTCAATAAGAAAAAGCTGATAATCCTGACTGGTTTTCAGTTCTACGGATTCGGACAGCTTGTCAAAATGCGCAGGGGTCCCGATGCCGGTGATGCTATTGTCGGCTGGAATAATGTGCAGGTTGGGCTTTACGTTAACCGCCGCAGATTCCAAATCGGCATCTCCGTCGAGAATATTGCCGATGGTCAATATTCCTTCCTTGCTGACTCCGCAGAAGTACGTCAAATTGGCCATCTGTCCGTCAAGATCCAGAAAAAGAACCTTGTGCTTCTTCGATAGATACCACCCAATGTTAAAAGCAATCGTGCTTTTGCCAGTGCCGCCTTTCTCGATTACGAAGGCAATTGATTTTCCGCTCATGGACAAGTCTCCTGTTCAGATCACGAACCCCTTTTGTTGATTCCATAATAACTCATCGGCAGCAGACTGCGCAACAGGGAAATGAAATTATTTAATATTAAATAATATTTTTTAATTCTATTACCGCCCGCCCACCCCTTGACTGCTGGTTTAGCAGGAAACGGAATCCCGGGGACTGCGCCCTCGCGATGGATTCATATGCGTTCTTGTTCGCTGAACCTTTCAGTTTACCCGTCGGCTCGCTCGCGCAAGGGCCGCTCCTTATCCTCACTGCGCTCCGGTACCGCTTTTCTCCCTTGAACGCTCGCTTCGGCCGACGGCTTCC
>JAFREV010000087.1 GCA_017434685.1 Mogibacterium sp. | reverse complement strand
TTTGCACTTATTTTGATAAAAAGGAGAAAGTGCAAAGAAATACAAGCATAAGAAGAATTTATTCTTCGTGAAAACATATTAAAGTGAAGCAATAAGTGTAAACAGGGAGTCACATTTGAGTGGGTTAATCTGTTACAATACGGATATGAGGAATGCATATTTTGATGTAGCGGTAATAGGGGCCGGGGCGTCGGGGCTTATGCTTGCGGCGAACCTGGATATGGGGTACTCCTCGGGCGTGGTGCTGGAGGGTACTTCTTGTATTGGAAAGAAACTCCTGATGAGCGGAGGCGGGCGCTGCAATATAACGCACGGCGGATCGATTAAGGATTTTGTGAGTGCGTATGGTGAAGCCGGTCCTACGATCAGAAAGTGTTTGTATAAACATAATAATCTGGAGCTAATTTCGTGGCTCGAGAAACGTGGTGTTGAGACGACAGATGAAGAGGGCAGGATATTTCCGGCGTCGATGAAGGCGAAGGATGTGCTCGATGCTTTGGTATCCGAAGCCGAACTTAGCAAGTGGCAGATAAAGACTGACGCCAAGGTATGCGGTCTCAAAAAGAATTCTGACGGGACCTGGATTATAGAGATAAAAGGCGGGAAAGGATTAGAGGATAGTGGGCAGATAGAAGCCAAGCGTGTTGTCGTTGCGACGGGCGGAATCACATATCCTGAGACGGGATCTGACGGATCCATGTTTGAACTTCTTAAAGGCCTGGGACTCAGAATCACGGAGCCGAAGTCTTCACTTGCTCCTATATATGTAAAAGACTATCTGTACGCAGAACTATCAGGTATATCTGTTCAAGATGTTAGCGTGACTGTTAGTGGCAGGGCTGATGCTGAAAGAGATGCGAAGGCAGGGACAAAAGGCAAATCCAAACCAGTGAGTATGAGAGGCGACTTGCTGTTTACGCATGAAGCTTTCTCGGGACCCGTTATCCTGAACATCTCAAAGCACGCACGGGAAGGAGCGAGTCTCAGCATATGTTACGACAAGGAATTAGGGGATTTGCCGCGGCGCATGCAGAGAATCCTGCAGGACAGAGCAAGAGGAGAGTCCGGAGATATAAAGACCAAGGTTCTTGAGGGATTGTTGAATAAGGACGAGTTCATTGTGAAAGGCGTGTCGGAAAGAGGCATGGTAACTAGCGGCGGCGTGCTGCTCGATGAATTGGATATGAGCAGTATGAGGTGCAAGTCAGATGGGACGCTGCACATAATAGGAGAGGCACTAGATGCGGATGGTATCACGGGAGGATATAATCTTCAGCTGTGCTGGTCGACCGCCTGCACCTGCGCCGACGCATTGAGAGGCATATTGACAAATTCCTACTAGGGTAGTAGGATTTGTGAGGTTATAGTATTTAAACTGAAAGGAATAAACAGAAATGAAGTATTCAGTATCCGGAATGGGATGCGCAGCATGCCAGGCAAGAGTTGAAAAAGCTGTATCCGAAGTGGATGGAGTAACAGAAGTTGCGGTAAGCCTTCTGACCAATTCCATGAACGTTGAGGGTAATGCAAGTCCAGAGGCCATCATCAAGGCTGTAGAGGATGCAGGCTACGGCGCTGCATGCGAGGACGACTCTTCGCCCAGAGGATAGGAACTATCTTGAAAAGGTAAGAAAACAAGAGCAGGCACTTGAGGACACGGAAACACCGAGGCTCAGACGTCGCCTGCTGTATTCGGTTGTGCTGCTTTTGGCACTGATGTATTTCTCCATGGGAGTTACCATGTGGGGTTGGCCGAGGGGCACGGAGCCTGATGAACTGACCGCGCCATATATAGGGTTGATCGAGATGGTGCTGGCGGCCGTAATTATGTACATAAACAGGGACTTCTTTACGAGCGGATTTAAGAGCCTGATGCACAGAGCACCAAACATGGATACTCTGGTTGCGATGGGTTCGGGAGTTTCGTTCCTATGGAGTGCTTACGTACTTTTCTATGAAATTATAGGCGGATATAACGGCGCCGTTTCAACTACGCTCCATGATACGGCACAAATGCATTCGCTTCATAAACTCTACTTCGAGTCCGCCGCCATGATAGTCACTCTGATTACAGTCGGCAAGATGCTCGAAGCCATGTCCAAAGGGCGGACTACTAATGCGCTTAAAGAACTCATAAAAATGGTGCCGGAGACAGCTCAGGTTGAGCGCGGCGGTGAGGAACTCACCGTGGGCATCGACTATGTGAGAGAGGGCGAGGTTGTGGTCGTAAGGCCGGGGGACAGGATTCCTGTCGATGCCGTGATCATCGAAGGCAGCACTGCCGTAGATGAGTCCGCGCTCACAGGCGAGAGTCTCCCTGTAGATAAAACTGTAGGAGACACTATCTCCGCAGCCACGATTAACAAATCCGGTTTTGTAAGGGCCAAGGCGACGAGGGTAGGAGAGGATACCACCCTCGCCAAGATAATAGATCTGGTATCCGATGCAGCGGCCACCAAGGCGCCTATCGCGCGCACGGCGGATAGGATATCCGGCATATTCGTGCCCGCAGTTATCGGAATTGCAACACTCGTATTTATCATTTGGATGCTCATTGGGCACGATATGGCAGCTGCACTCGAAAGAGCAATAGCTGTGCTCGTCATCAGCTGCCCGTGCGCGCTCGGACTCGCCACACCTGTAGCCATTATGGTTGGCTCCGGCGTCGGTGCTAAAAACGGCATTCTATTTAAGACGGCATCATCACTCGAACTGACGGGCCGCATCAAGATAATGGCTCTGGATAAGACAGGAACCATAACAGGCGGAGATCCTAAAGTAACGGACATTTTCACCTGCAAGGGTATAGAAAAAAAAGAACTCGAAGAAGTGGCTGCTGCCATAGAGGCAAGATCGGAGCATCCGCTTGCCAAAGCCATAAGTGAGCATATAGGAAGCACCACACTTCGCATAAGCGACTTCGAGGAAGTTCCGGGAGGCGGTGTTGCCGCGTTCACTTGGGACGGAAATAATGCAATCAGAATCGCCGGCGGAAATGCTGAGTTCATGAAGAAGAACAAGGTAAATGAAGAGGATATAGAAAGACTGCAGAAAGAAACTGCCGGGTTCGGCCATGCGGGAAAAACTTCGGTTTACTTCTGCAAGGGAGGAAGGCTGCTCGGTGTTATCGCACTTGCAGACTCCGTCCGCGAAGACAGCAGGGAATCAATTGCAAGACTAAGAGAGATGGGCATTAAGACGGTTATGCTCACGGGAGAAAACCAAAACACGGCCGAGGCCATAGCGGCGGAGGTCGGAGTTGATGAAGTCGTGGCAGAGGTACTGCCTGACGGCAAGGAAGAAGTGGTAAGAAAACTGATGGAGCAGGGCACGACGGCTATGGTCGGCGATGGCATCAACGATGCCCCGGCGCTCACCCGTGCCGACGTCGGAATAGCCATCGGAGCAGGCACGGATGTAGCGCTCGATGCTGCCGACGTAGTCCTGACCGGCAGCAGCATCGCCGACGCCGCTCGCGCCGTCAAACTCGGCCGTGCCACACTCCGCAACATCCACGAAAATCTATTCTGGGCGTTCTTTTACAACGTCCTGCTGATACCGCTCGCCGCCGGCGCATACACGGCCGTTTTCCACGGCTGGACATTAAGCCCGATGATAGCGGCCGCGGCCATGAGCTTGTCGAGTTTCTGCGTATGTATGAACGCACTCAGGCTCAACCTTGTAAAACTCGACTGATTTCACTTTCAAACCTATACAAGACACGCTCATGATGTTACAATCACGATGTTCGAAAAAAAGGAGACAGTATGAAAGCATTAGACAAGAAGAAAAAGATTGCAATAATTGCAGCAGCTGCAGTCCTGCTGCTGATCATACTTGTAGCAGTTGTGTTCAAACAGTCAAAATCTTCAAACCCGTATGGAGGCGAGATAAAATCTGTTATTCAGGAAGCAGACGTAAGTGAAATAGGCGACACTCTGCGTGCAGCCGGCCTCTCGAACGTCGACCTGTTTGAGACATGGGTGTATGAGTATCACGAAAACAAAAACAAGGATTTCAAATCCAACGCATATTCAGATCCTGACTGCAGGATGACATCCATGCTGCTCTTAGATGACCAGATCAGCTGCGAGGGAGCAGAGGAATACACAGGCGACTATCTGATGATTGATGTGGATAAGATAGAAAACGAAGACACATATCTTTTCATCAGAGACAATCTTCAGGTATTCACAACCCTGTTCGGAGAGACAGCTATTCCTGGCGGCGGCATGAAAGACGCACTTCCGGAGAACTGGAAGGAGCACGGCATAAAGGTATTCAATAAAAATGCATCATTGGTCAGCCTTATGTTCACAACTGAGGACGGCAAAGAAGTGTTCACCGGACACACCGGCGTGCTCATAGACTGCAGCAAACTCCCGGATTCGAAATATGAGAATTATCTGTTTGTTGAGAAACTCGCTTTCGAAGAAGCCTTCATGGCTACGGAACTTTCCGATCCGAGCGGCCTCATAGACCTCTTCTCGCAAAGACCGGATTATACGACAGAAGAAAATGAGCCTAAACCGCTCGTCTACGTAAACGATGAATTCATCGGAGAACTGAAATAAACTACCAACAAGTAAAAACAAAGATCCAATAAAGAACAAACAAAGAACGGCGGGGCCTATGCTCCGCCGTTTATTCCGAGTATATCTCCAATCTCTACACCGAGCACCCTGGCCAGGCTTACGAATGTCAGCACGTCCGGGATTCTCTCGCCGTGCTCCCAGCGAAATACCGTCTGCCGGGTAACGTTCATGATGTCTGCAAGTTCATGTCTCGAAATACCGCGCATCTCGCGGAACATCTCGATTCTCTTGCCAAGCACATCGCTGCCAAGGTAGTGTTGTGAGTAGAAATCATCATCCAGATTCGCAATAGGCTTTCTGAGATTCTCAAAAGCCTTTTTTAATTTGCGCTCGCCCACAGGCTTCAAAAGAAAAGCGCTGCAGTAAAGCTCGTGAGCCTCAAGCGAATACTCCGAATAACCCGTGACAAATATGATGTTCATAGCAGGGTAGATTGCCAGTATCTTCCTGGCCAGTGTCAACCCGTCCATGCCCGCCATATCAATGTCCAGCATGGCGACATCATATTCCTTCTTTTTCACCAGTTCGAGTGCGTCTTCCGCGCTCGTCACAGCTTCGACTGCATAATCCGGATAAAGCCTGTTCACCTCATTCTTAAGGTCTTCTGCTATCAGTTTTTCATCGTCTACAATTAGTACTCTCAACTCTATTCTCCCTGTTCTTTAGGTATACGTACCGTCACCACGGTACCGTCGGAACCACTCTTAATATCCAAAGAGCCGCCACATTGTTTTTCAATTCTGGCACGTACATTCTCAACCCCTATACCTCTTCTTTTCTTTTCCTGTGGTGTTCCGCCCGTGTCGAAACCGACACCGTCATCCGCAACAACCACAATATACGATGTATCATCACTCGTAGTAGACACATTTACCGTACCGCCTCCGGCAATGCCGTGGATGATCGCATTTTCCACCAGCGGTTCAATGCTCAGCGGCGGCAATCTGAAAAACTTCTCTTTGATGTCATAAACCACATTGACGCCTTTGCTCTCATCGGCAAGCGCAAGCGAAACATAAGCCTCTATGTTGTCGAGCTCCTCGTCGAACGAAACAAGTTCCTGAGACTTGAGAACATCGAGATTGGCTCTGAGATAATCCGAGAAATTCTCAAGCCCTTCGACGGCCTTCTCCGGATTGCTCCTAATCAAAGACTTAATGATACTAAGCGAATTAAACACAAAGTGCGTCCTGATCTGCTGCCTAAGAAGCGACAGCTCATTCTTTGAAAGCTCGAGTTCTTTCTGCATCAGGCTTTCTTCCATATCCCTCTCATACATGTTGACCAAGTACATATAGAACATAATCACGCCGAGCACAAACGCCTCGTCTATGTGTCCCGACGCCACGTTGATGCCTTCGAGCACACCTGTCAGTACGGCAATTCCGATCATGAATATCAAAACCACATTCATGCTCTTTTCGTTCTTACGGAATGTCCTGATCGTCCAATAAATCAACATCATTAGATACAGGAACGTCACGATGTAAATTGAAGAACCGAGAGGTCCCCTGCTGAAACTGTAATCATCCGCATACCAGAATACGAGATCCCCCGCAAACGGCGCGATAAGATAAATCGCCGTGTTTACCAAAAGGGGAAGAATGAATAAAACTCTCCGAGTCTTCCCCATATGATCCGGCAGGAGAACGATTAGTTCCATATAAATAACAAACGGCTGCAGTATGTAATGAACCACAGACGAGAATACTCTGACATCATGCCGATCAGGAGACAGCTGCGCCCATCCCTCAAGGCTGTGCGCCACACACATGAAAAATAAAACAGCGGCGATCAAAACGAATGTCTTGCTTGCAGGGAGCTTAACATCACGATACACATGCATGATGATAAACAGTCCTATCAGCATCAGAAACGCTGCATAATTCGCACTTATTAAATATTCAATATCAACAGCACTCATTAAAACTGCCGTGCTCCTTCCTCTTTTCAACTCTAGTCTATTCGCACCATCACACAAAAGCAACAGAATAACCCCAAAAATGTTACCAGAATGGTAACACAAAATAACTGTAAACTAAAGACAGTGAACACATAGGCAATTTTCTTTTTTAAGTGTTGTGTTACAGAAGAGTTTATGAAAGGTCACAGAAGGGTTAATGTTACCAAATTGGTTACATACTTATTATTTCGAAAGTGGTATTCTAATGCTGTAATACGCTATAGGCGTTGAAATTTCAATGGTTACAGAAGAGTTACAAAGAGAGGAAACAGTTATGAAAACGGAAGGAAAAGCAGTAGCAATGAGGAGAGTAGCAACCACTATTCTCAGCGTAATGCTCATTGTAGGCATGATGCCGTTTTACAGTCTGCAGTTGTTCGGCACGGACAGCGGCAGAGCCTATGCGGCAATTCCTACTGACGGCACCGGATGGACAGCATCCGGTACGAATGGCCTGAAATACTTTCAGGGCATTTACGGCACCGGTAATCAGATCACAAGTCTGAGCTACGGTGCTACTTTGAGCAACAACACTTACTACATTATGAACAGCATCACACTTAAGCCTAGCTCAACTAACTTGAGACTCAGACAGGCAGCGCTGAACATAAGTGGTAATGTTAAACTCATTTTCCTTAACAATGCTACACTGACCGTAGAAGGTGGTCGTGCATATACTTACGATCAGACCTACACGGAAAACGGCACGAATAAAACCAACAAAAGCGCCGGCGGTGCCGGCCCTGGTATCTATCTGCCGGATGGAGCAAAACTTACCGTAGATGGTCAGGGTACCATCAACGCGACAGGTGGTAGAGCAGCCAACGGCGGCTGGGGAAACAACAGCAGCTCCCACAGCGACAGCAGCAACTCCTACGGATATCGCGGTGGTAAGGGCGGCTACGGTGGTGCCGGTGCCGGTGCAGGTATCGGTACATACGGTGGCAGCGGAACAACATGGCGTGCCAGTGGCGGTCAGGGAGATGCCGGAGACGGCAGTGCTAGAACAACCAGCAAGGGTGATAACGGAGGAGATGGAGGAAACTCTTCAAATTCCGGTACTCTCTATCAGTATGGTAAAGTCGTAATCAATGCTTCCGGCGGACTTGCCGGATACGGCGGTATGTCTGGAGACAGAGGCGAATACGGCTATGGACACCGAAATGCTAACGGTGGATCCGGCGGCGGCGGCGGAGCAGGAGCCAAAGGTAATGCCATAGGTTCCGGCGGCCCTGGCGGCGGCGGCGGCGGTGGCGGCGCCGGCGGTGGTTCTACAGACTACAGCCAGTATGACAGCAGAAACAATGCTCAATATACAGTTTGGGGAGCCCAGGGCGGCTTCGGAGGAAAAGCTGTAAGGAATGAAGGTGGTTGGTGTAATGGTAGTAAGGCCGGTGACGCCAACAACTTTAGCGGCACCTATTATTGGGGTACCGGCGGTGGCAGTGCTAAGACAGACAGCAGCGCTGAGGCCAAAGGCGGCGGTGACGGAGGAAGATCCGGTTCATACGGTAACTCCGGACCTATCTGGTACGGCTATGGTGCCAAGAACGGATATATAAACGCACAGAGCACATACAGAACCACCAGCAACGGTTATAACTGCGGCGGACGTTCTACTACATATATGGTAGTTCCTACTCGTGAGATCACTACGACTCTTGCGGCTAATTCAAGTGCAACACTGAATCCGGACGGTTCATATCTGTATCAGAACGGAACGGCGGTAAAGCCGACTGTAGTTGTTAAACACATTCCTACAGGACAGTCATTCCTTCAAGACGGATATAACACTTCCGGAGGAATCAACTACTATTACTCTTTTTACACTACATATTCGAACAATGTGACATCAAAGCCCAACTCACCTGCAGTGGTTGAGGCAAATGTCGTTGCAAAATCAAACGGCCTGCGTGGTGATCAGTCTTACCCACAGATCGTCACCAATAACGTAAGCGGCGGCGACCCGGGCAGTGCCGGCAACTTTAAGACACTTCCTTATACCATCGACTATCCGACATATGAGGTAACTCTCGATGCAGCAGGTGGTGTCGGTTCGAGACCGGTAAAGGTTAAAGTTGGAAACAACTTCCCATGGGGTCCGAACTATAACGGCGAGCAAATCAATGCGCCTACAAGAGAAGGCTTTGTATTTGAGGGTTTCTACACCGAGAAGAACGGCAAAGGAACCAAGTACTATGAATCCATAGTACAGAGCGACGGCGCAGCATGGGCAAAACCGATCCTGAATTGGACAAAAAAGTCCAATGGTATTCTCTATGCCAATTGGACACCTCTCGAATATAAGATCAGATTCTGGAGTGACTATGGCGAAGGATCTGAATACGTTGAATACAACCAGAAAGATTTCGTATATGAGAAAGAGGGAGACGAGACGAGTGCAAAACTTAAGCCGGCTGTATACGGCAACCTCGTACTTCCGAGTGCTCACGATCTCGGTATTTCCAGAGATCACTACGATTTCGTTGGTTGGAATATATACGAAGAACAGGATTGGGCTATGTATAAAGCCGGTAAGACATATAAAGCAGGTCTTACCACAAAACAGGGCGACATAGTTAACATTTATGCTGCTTGGAGAGCTAAGGATCAGCTCGTTGTAAGCTACGATGCTAACGGTGGTACCGGAGCTCCTCCGGCTGACGGAACA
>JAFREV010000086.1 GCA_017434685.1 Mogibacterium sp. | reverse complement strand
TGTCAGGTGGTAAACCGGGAGGTTCGGGAATCTGCGCGACATGTATGACGAAGCCATCGTGGATCCGTCGCATGGCATCGAGCTTGAAATGAAGCAGGATCCCATGTGTGGCAGTGTGTCTATTAGCAGCGCTCCGCACTCTGAGCTCGGTACCGGGCAGGTGTCTGCCGGAAGTCCGAAGCTCTCTACCGCATCGATGTACGGGATGCAGGTGAGCTGGTCAATCTCGGATACCAGGAATACCGGCATGAGCTGGTACGGGATTCCGAGGAGGTCAGGGAACCCTGCCATGAGTTGGCCCATTGTCATCTCATCGAAGAGTACGACTTTCTTGTTAAGCGCGTGAGAGTTACCGTTCTTTTCGTCGCACTTGGCGAGGAATACGAGGTTCTCAGCAACATAACGGAAGATGTCGAATATCATGAGGTGAGACATTCTGAGGGCACTTCCCTTTTGACCGGATGTATTCTTGTCCATGAAGCCCACGCAGCAGAAGTATGAAATCATCCATCTGTAGTAAAGCGCGGAGTTCAGGGCAGGAACGAGGTCTTTTGAGAATGTCATGAGGAGCATTCCCCACATTCTCAGCCATTCCTTGAAGTCATACGCCGTATCTGCAACGCCTCTCCACTCTCTTCTTACCGTGGCCATGTCGCCTTTTCTGTAGAGTTTTCCGAGAGTTCTCTCTCCGTGGAGGAATACCTCTTTGAGTTCTTCAGGGCTCATCTCAAGAGCCTGTTTGAACTCAGTTGCGCATCTGTTAAGGTCGTCCATGCATCTTTCGGCCTGGAGCTTCCAGAACGCTTTGTGGTCTGCCTCCTTGAACATCTCGGTCGCGATGCCGACAACCTCCATGAGGTTTTTGCCCTGCGCCTTCCAGTTGATATTGTCTTTTGCACGGAAGAAAGCAGGATTAGGAAACTTCTGTGTTGCTTTGCCGCTTGCGATTGCAGCTTTCTTTTTCTTCTCCATCTTTTCGGCAAGAGAATTTTTGATGCCGAGTAGTTCTGTTGTCAGTACCATTACTTCTTGCCTCCTTTCTGGATCTTCTTAATCTCGAGCGATTCGACGAACGCCTGGAATCTCGTTCTGAGCTGTCCGGAGCCTTTTGCGTTGTACAGTCTGTCGATAGAGAGTATCGGCCAGCCGTACTCCTCTGCCATGATGTGGCTGACGAGGGCTCTTTCGAATCCCCAGAAGTCGCAGTATTTCATCTGCTCGTAGATGATGCCGTCCGCTTTGAACTCTTTGGCGAGCCTGTCTGCGGTGTCTCTTCTCTGCTGAACCTTGTTGTCTGCGATGTATCTCGCACACTCCGAAGTATTCATATAATGACGCACGATCTGAGGCAGCGCATCTTCTTTGTCGTTCAGCTCGATGATCTCTCTGCCCGGAATCGAGCCGAAGCAGTGTCTGTCAAATACGACTCTTGCTCCCGCATCCTCGACCATCTTTGTGAATTCAGGATCGTCGATCTCGGAGCCCACAATTCCGACTCTCGCTCTGAATGCAGGTTTGTCATCAGGCTTTCTCTTCTTGAGTTCTGCCAGTGTCTCTTTGAGATAAGGCAGGATGAGATACTTCGGGCAGGTGTAGGTCACGAGGTTCAGGATGTGGAATTCATATCCCGTGATGACCGGATTGTCTGCTTTGCGCATCTCGCTGATCTCTTGGATAATCTTGCAGACTTCGTTGTGCTCTTTGACTGCCTTTCTGATTGCCTTGTCAGAGATGTCCACACCGAGGTGTTCGTGCATGGCATCCAGCAGTCTGACTTCGAGCTGTCTCTGCATGTGATTGTAGGAGAAGTCCTCGGTCTTGTAAGGAACGTCCAGTATCGGCAGGAAGAAATGTTCTTTTTCGTTGCACTTGAGGATGTTGAAGTGTTCATAGAACCTGTTCATCATCGAGCAAGCGTCAACCGCTGCCATTCCATCAAGGAACTGGAAGCCCCCTTCGATAGCCCTCTCGAGCAGTGCGCGCGCGTACTCGCATACATAGTTCGACATATAATATGTCGAGATATCTATCGAGCCCGTACGTGGTGCACGCAGCCTGACCGATACGCAGTTGTCAACGTTGAGCAGAACTTCAGGAATATGGTAGCAGGTGTATCCCATGATACGTTTGCCGTCCTTTATGGCCTGTTCCACCAGCTCGTTGTCTGCGTTGTCCAGAAGGTTCTCGAAGTAGATTAAATGCTTCAAGTCTTTCAATGTGCTAACCTCCCTCTCATTGCTGTATGTCTATTAAATTGATACCTATATTATGCCCATTTTGCGCAGCGCCTCGCGGGTGCCCTGCATGACCGGCGAGTCGGCCGGAAGGTCGAAGACGCTTATCCCCATTATGTCGTTGTCGGCGTGCGTCTTATCCTCCGGGATGTACGCTAGTATTTCGGCCGACTCGATATGGATGTGAGGTATGGACTCCTCTTTTACTCTGTTGACTATGGCGCCACACTTGTCGTACATGACGAGTTCGTCGGCTACTTCCTTGATGGTGTCCACCACTTTGCAGCCCTTGCGGCTCGGGTCTGTTATAAGGAAGAGGTGCGTTACCTTCTCCATGACGCGGCGGTTGATTTGCTCAATGCCCGCCTCTCCGTCTATGACCACGTAGTCGAAGTCTGCAGCCAGCAGGCTTATGACTTCCTTTAAATATGCATTTACTTTGCAGTAGCAGCCTGCTGCCTCCGGTCTTCCTATGGCCAGGAAGCTGAACTTCTGCTCTTCGAGCATGGTGTCGAAGATGCGGAACCTCGCTTCGTTGAGCATCTCGATGGCTTCCTTTGGTTTGCCGTCCTCGACGGAACCGACTATCTTTTTCCGGATGCCGTCGAGCGTATCCGTAGGCTCGACGCCAAGGGCTGTCGTCAGCCCTATGGCAGGATCCGCGTCGATAGCGAGGATCCTGGCATCCGGATACTCCTCCGTCAGGATTCTCACCATTGCGGACGAAATCGATGTCTTTCCGACTCCGCCTTTACCCGCTACTGTCAATATCTTCGTTTCTTTATCCATTTTCTATGATTTCTCACCCAAATTGGTCCTTTTTTAACTTTTTAATTCAAATAGGGGCAATTTCTATCCTAACAACCTCTTAAAATTGGTCCTATTTTGATGCTTTTGCCCAAATAGGGGCAATTTCTATCCTAACAGCCTCTTAAAATTGGTCCTATTTTGACGCTTTTGCCCAAATAGGGGCAATTTCTATCCTAACAGCCTCTTAAAATTGGTCCTATTTTGATGCTTTTGCCCAAATAGGGGCAATTTCTATCCTAACAGCCTCTTAGAATTGGTCCTATTTTGACGCTTTTGCCCAAATAGGGGCAATTTTTGTCAAAATAGGGATGTTACCAGGTCGGTGTAGCCGCTTGGGTCCTCGATCGGGAGGCCCGCGATTAGCAGTGCCTGGTTGTAGAGGATCTCGCACATCTTTTTGGCTTTATCCGGATCGTCCACGCGGGCCCTGTCGAGTGCCAGGAAAGCGGCGTGGTCGACGTTGAGCTCGAGTATCCTCTTTGCTTTCATTCCGAGCTCAGGGTTTACCGCTGTGAAATATTTTTCCATCTCGAAAGTGATACCCTCTCCGCTTGAGATGCATACAGGATGTGACTTGAGTTTCGTGGTAGCTTTAACCACATCGACTTTTTCTCCGAGAGTCTCTTTGACGAATTCAAAGGTGTCTTTGAATATCTCGTCTGCCTTTTCATCCTTCTCTTTGTCTCCGCCG
>JAFREV010000085.1 GCA_017434685.1 Mogibacterium sp. | reverse complement strand
TTTTCAATCTTATATCCTTCTTATTAAATACTGTTAACCTGCGTTTTCTCGTGCAATATCACCTATTGCCCTAGGGGAATAATTGTACCACTTTTTTTATACAATCTCAATGAAATAGAGGGGCCATTTTTTAATGACTGACCCCTCTTCATTCTATGTCCCGTTAAGGTTTGCAATACCTCATTACGTAACTCTTCTTATGCCATTTGGCACCTGTGTTGAGATACTTCTGAGCTTTGCCCTTTCTGACGGCAATTGCGTTAGGACCCCATACGTTACCGGCACTTGATGTGGAGTCTACTATGTCGTTGCCCCCTATATACATCGAGATGTGTCCGTTGTTGTTGTCTGCCGCATACCATACGATCAGGTCGCCCGGCTGCAGGTCGCTGACCTTCAGGTCTTTACAGAGTCCTACCTTCATCCAGCATGAGTAGTGCGTCATATTTGTGTTCTCAAGGGCTATACAGTTGTTGCCCTTCTTGCACTCCTTCAGCATCTCCGGGTCTTTTGCTCCGTGTGCGTAAGCTGCATGTATAAAGGTCATGCATACGTATGTTTTCTCGTAGCCCTTAGGCTTGCGATACTTGACAGGTCCGCAGTTCGTTCCGCAGAAGTAGCACCCGACCTTGGATGTCTGCGGCTTCTTGCCGTATGAGAACGTGTCATCCGCTGCAATCTTAAGAGCCCACTTAATAGCCGCTTTTGGCTTGACGCTCGGCGTTACCGTGAACTTGTGGTTGAGAACTGTTTTTACTCCGCTTGCTGTGTGTACGTATATGCGGTATCTGTATGTGCCTCCTGCCAGCGTATTGAAACTGATCTTGGACGCTGCCTTTTCGATATTGAATGTCTTGGAGTTGATTCCGGACTTGTCGTATTTGTGATAAGAGATCCATTTATTGGTTGCTGCGTACACCACGCCGATCTCAACTCTCTTAATCTTCTCTTTTGAGCTTATGATACCGACGGTTTTAACCTTCTGTCCGACCTTGAACTTGGACGGAAGCGTGTAGTTGCTCAGTTTAACGCTGTTTCCCGCAGCCTGCGGAAGTCCGCTGTCCTCGATAGGCTCAGGCTTTACGACGCTGAACTGCTTTTTAAGCACGGTATATGATTTGCCTCCTACT
Source organism: Mogibacterium sp. (assembly GCA_017434685.1). Lineage (GTDB taxonomy): Bacteria > Bacillota > Clostridia > Peptostreptococcales > Anaerovoracaceae > Crickella. Next base: position 8,723 of record JAFREV010000085.1, on the reverse strand, counting down.
GTCGCATTTATCTTGTAGTAGTAGTTGCCTACCGCAAGGCTTCCGAACTTGATGTACTTGTCCGCTTTTTTAACGCTGAAGCTCTTGGCTCCTACGGTGAAAGTCTTTTTCTGGGCTGTCCATTTGCCGGTCTTCTTGTTGACTACTCCGACAGTTACCTTGGAAATCTTCTTTGATGAAGTAACCTTGCCCGTGATGTAGTAAGCCATGCCCTTCTGCAGCTGTGTCGGAGCATTGCAGTTCACCGCCTTTGGCTTTGCAGAGCTGCTTTCCTTGACCGTAAACTTCTTGTTGACGACCGTGTGCACTTTCGTGTCTGTTGTATGCACGTAGATCCTGTAGTAGTAAGAACCTGCGTTGAGGTTGTTGAACTTGAGTTTTGAGTTTGCCTTGGAAACATCAAAAGTCTTGGTGTTCACGCTCTTGTTGTCATACTTCTGCGCAGTCCACTTGCCGCCGCCTTTGGTCGTAACTCCGATCTCAACGCGAGCGATGGTCGTATCGGATGAAATCTTACCCTTTACACTGAAATCTTTTCCTACAGTTATGCTGCTCGGCGCATTGGAATCTTTGATTGTAACATTGCTGCCCGCAGCATAAACGGCTGACATCGGCGTCCACATAGTCAGAACGACTGCCAGCATCATGAATATGCTTATCAATCTCTTAGTCTTCATTTTTCTAACCTCACATCAATCTGTAGTTTCTATGTGATAATTCTAAAACTATGAAGATTTTCAACCAATCAATCTATATAGGTATTTATATTTACATTTGTTAATATTCGGATCTTGAAAACAGAACTATTCGCCCGTCGATTCTTGAACAAATCAGGTCATTGGTTCAACGGATTGAATTGTTATGTAGGCTTTGATACAATTCTTACGGCAAAACAGATTTCTAAGGAGCAGCATGACTTTTACTTCTCTTTTATTCGCACTATTTGTAGCGATCACGATAATAGCTTACTACGTACTTCCGCTCGGCAAATATCAGTGGGTAGTACTGCTTGCAGCAAGCTATTTTTTCTATGTCTATAACAGTTATAAATACACGGCATTCATACTCTTTACGACGATAACCATATATCTCGCGACCAAGGCCATGGACTCGATTACGACCAAGGCCAGGGCGACATTCAAGGCCAACAAAGCAAACTGGTCAAAGGAAGAGAAGAGTTCTTTTAAGAAGGGTGTTGAGAGCAGGAAAAAAGCCATACTTGCAGCGACTCTCATACTTAATTTCGGCATACTCTTCCTGCTTAAGTATTTCAATTTCCTGGCAGGCGGACTGCTCAATCTCGTAGGCAAGGCTCCCGCAGACGGACAGATCATCAGCCTATTGCTGCCTCTCGGAATATCCTTCTATACATTCCAGGCCACGGGATGCCTGATAGACGTCTACCGCGGGACAGTTGATGTCGAAAAGAACTTCTTCAAGTTCGCGCTCTTCGTGTCATTCTTCCCGCAGATCGTTCAGGGTCCTATAAGCACATTTGAGCACCTCGGAGGCCAGCTCTTCGCTCATCACAAAGCGGAGTGGGTAAGATTTAAACTCGGCGCTGAGCTCATTTTGTGGGGATTATTCAAGAAACTCATAATTGCCGACAGGGCAGTAAACACCATAAACCAAATATCCGGAGATTATACGGCATACCGCGGAGAGATGATCTTCTTCTCCGTATTGCTGTACGCTCTTCAGTTATATGCGGACTTCTCGGGCGGAATAGATATAGCCAGGGGAATTGCCAAGATTCTCGGAATAGATCTCGAACTCAACTTCAGGCAGCCGTACTTCTCCAAATCGATCGGAGAATATTGGAGACGCTGGCATATCACGCTGGGTGCATGGATGAAGAAATACGTTTTCTACTCCCTCGCCGTCTCACCGCTGTTCCTCGGTTCGGGAACTAAAATCGGCAAGTCCGGATTCGGTAAGACTGCGGCCGGCAAACACATAGCTAAGGTTCTGCCTACGGCGATGGCATCATTTATCGTCTTCCTGCTTATCGGAATATGGCACGGTGCCAACAGCCGCTATATAGGCTTCGGTATCTGGAACGGTGCGGTCATCGCATTCTCCGCTCTTATGGGACCGGTTTATGAAGCGGCTCTTAAAACACTGCGCATTCGCACCGAGTCCGCATTCTGGAAACTCTTCCAGATGATCAGGACCTTCGTTATCGTCCTGATAGGATATTACTTCGATATCGCCCCTGACTTCAGAGGAGCCATGGATATGATGAAGAGATCCGTTTTGGATATCAGCGGAATGCTCTCACTCGAGCAACTTCGCGATGTAGGTCTGCACATAGCTGACCTGCTCATCCTTGCATACGGACTGATGATAATGTTCTATTTCAGCATCAGGCTCGAAAAGACCGACCTCGAAGCTCCGGGAGACCTTCTGAACAGAAGACACGCCATTATTCAGTGGCTCGCTATATTCATCGGCATCATGTCGATTCTCTTGTTCGGCAAATACGGTTCCGGTTATGACGCAGCAGATTTCGTGTATATGGGATTCTAAAAGATTTTAATAATGACTAAGAAAGTGCTTAAAAGAAGTTTGGGAATAATATGCATGATAGCAGCCGTTTGGGCAAGCGTTTGGGTGCTCGAAGAATTCGTGACCAGAAGATACGACCTCGAGGGACTGAATCTTCAGGGCTACTATGAAGAAGACCACGGCACTATCGATGTCGTTATCATGGGTGCCTCCGAGATAACACAGGGCTTCGCTGCTCCTGAGATCTACAAGAACTTCGGATTCACCAGTGCTCCTTTTGCCTTCACCGTAAATCCGGTACCTCTTTGGAAATACGAGCTCCGCGATATAGAGAGAACTCAAAATCCTGAGCTGCTGATAGTTGAGATCAACGGCTGCACCTATCTGGAGAATAAATACATACACAGGAGAAGTGCATACGACAGACTCGCCGAGTGCATGCCTTTCTCCATGGTCAAAGTTAATATGATAAGGGAGATGTCGGATGATACCGCCGATGCAATAGAGACCTTCTTCCCTATCTGCAAGTATCACGAGAACTGGAGCGAGTTCCCGCAGGACGACGTGCTGGATAAGATGTTTATGATGAAGAACGGCCACGCCATTCTGAGAGGCTCGCAGTCCAATATGTACCGCGACAAGATTAAGGAATATCCGTACTATCCGACCGAAGAGGAAATGATGGAGCTCAATCCTGACGCCGAGGAAGCCCTGCGAGATTTCCTGGAGGAATGCAAGAAATCATCCATAAAGAATATACTCTTTGTTTGCTACCCGCACATAATGTCTCAGAAGAAATATTACCAGAGGCAGATGAGGTGTAATTACGCAGGACAGATTATCCGCGAAGCCGGTTTCGACTACGTCGACTTCGACCGCAAGACCAAAGAAATCGGTCTGACTAAAGAAGATTTCTTCGACGATCATCACATGCTCGCCACGGGCCAGCGTATGTTCTCCAATTACCTCGGAGAGTACATCCAAAAAAAATACGATTTAAAACCCACTCAGTTATCCGAAAAGGATAAGGCCGAGTGGGAAGAAAGTGTCGTCTACAACGACAGACTTTATCGCTACTTCGATGCTTATATGAAAGCCCACGCTGACGATCCGTACACGAAGCACGAGTTTAAGCTTCGCGACAGGCGCAGACCTATCAGAGCACTTTCAGAAATGGACGATTAACAATCGTCTATTTCTTTTGTTCCGCTTTTCTCTTTTTTAGTTTCTCTTCTTTTTACTATTATTCTGCTGTGTATTTCTTTTATTAATCAGCACGGCAACTGCCATAGCGATAATACCCGCCAGTGACAACATCGCTCCGTATTTCACGTATCTGTTGTTGTATTTGAGAGTTACGGAGTGCTGCCCCTTGGAAATCCTCGCTCCGACAAATGCTTTGTCCAAATCTCTTATGGTATCCGCCTTATCTCCGTCTATGTAGATATCCCAGTTTTCATAAGCCGGAATAGACAGGAAGAGTATTCCGTCTTTTTCTGCATTCACGCTGCCCTCGACGAGTTTACCGCTGTACTTTTCGGTGATAAAACCGTTTCTTACGCACTCCGAAGCGAACTTATCATAGTTTTCGAGACCCATTGCCGACACATAAAAGTCGTCAAATGTATAGTTGCCTTTCGCTGAGAAACTTATCCTGATACCCATATCTCCCTTGCAGACTCCCATGCTCAGATCGTAGTCTTTGAGGCCCTCTACGCCCTGCCTGCTCTTCTGATTGATCGCGAGTTTCTTTACCCTGTCTGTCTCCGCATATACCTCAAAGGATGCGCTGTCCCGGCCGTCTTCTGAGTTTCTGAGAAGATTATCGAAAGATACCAATAACTGGCTTTCGGGAACATCTTTCAGTTTTATGACAAATGATGCCCCACCTTTTTCAGCCTTTACGCGACCGTCTTCATATGTAATTCCGTCTGCATCTGCGACTTCAAACGGCAGTCTCTTAACATCGAACTCCAAATCGCTCGCGTCTGCTATACTCAGTCCTTCGCACTTTCCGAGATGCTCGTCCGGCACGACGACGGCCTGCAGCAGAGCCTGCTCTTTCTCTGCACGTCCGAGTTTATCATAATCACTCTCGCTCATCACCCGGCCGAGAACAAATCCCATATCGACATCGTATTTGTTCTTAAGGACGGTGACTCCGTCTGTCTCCCCCGATCTTTCAAATCCGTAATCGGCATAATTATCCGAATCGTTATGCTCGGTATTCTTGCTGTCGTTTCCGAGGAAGTATCTGACACCGCTGATGAAGTCGAGACCCGGGCGGTTGCCGTTCGATATTATATATACCCTCCGCGCATAGCCGTAGCTGTTGCCCATCGCGACATTGAAGTCTATGAGCCTCTGCGGCAGGCGGCTGTTGTATATGAACAGATTGTTGGTCTGCCACCATATATTCTCGTTTGAAGGATGTTTGAGGTTTCCGTGTCTCGATATTCCGTCTATGGAATCAATCCTGTAAAAGCCCTTATCCTCTATATCCTTTCCTGCACGCAGGGCGGATTTTTGAAGATTGTTATATACCGATGAATTGTGCGCAAACTCCTCGATGTTATTCGTGAATCCGCGTGACCATCCGGCGGACAGGCTCACCAGAGGTATTATGAGAAGGAGTGCATAAGCGGTTTTTCCTATCCTTCCCTTTCTGCCGCATATGATCAGCACAGCCAGCATAGCAAGGCCCGCAGCGAGCTGAAGCGGCACATATACAGAGCCTGTTCTGCTGATGTCTATTACTTCAGTTTTGTATAGCACGAACGTCCACACGGTCATGACAGCCAGAGAGACCGCCGCGAGGACGATGTTCGTTTTTTCTCGAATTATTCGAATATCCAACTGCTCGATTCCGCAGCATACTGCAAAGAAGAGCAATGTGTAAGACCACCTGAATGTAACATAGCCGAATCCGTTGAACATGCTCGAGAAAAACGGAATGAGCATCATTATAAACAAGATGATGAACATTATCGTGTTGGTTGACTTCTTGCTGCATCTGCGAACGGCCACAGGAATAAGGAGTATCGAGAGCATCGGGATGCCCACGTCGCTGTAGTCATAGGTCGCTCCAGTTCCCATCAGCATTTTGCCGAAGGTCAGATACCAGTCCGCATCAAACAGCGCTCCGTACATACCGCTCGTGGCTCCGGTGGATGCTCTCTTCAGAGTGTAGTAGGAAAAGATCGTGGCGACGCCGGATATCATAAGTCCTATTATCCCGTAAGCCATAAAGCTCAGCAGATTCCTGATATAACCAGCGGCCTTGGTTCCCTCCTTTTCGTATGCGAAATACCTGATTGCGATGTACATCACAATTACCAAGCCCGACATATATGCCAGATAAATCGAACTCATCGAGTAGTATGCAACAACCAGAATGAACGGCACGGGGCTCTTCCCCTTGTATATCCTCTCGGTCGATGCGACCAGCAATGGGAAGAGGTATGCGTTTATGAGGAGTTCGCTCTGCCTCAGAGCCAGCCCGATAAAGCAGGCCGAGAATACATACAGGACGGATGCGAGTACGGCTTTGCGCTTTGCCGTTCCGACCTCCCTTGAATAGAGCAGGAATGCGATGCCTCCGAAATACATCCGGAGAAGAGCCGCAAAGGTGAATCCAAGCTCCAGATAACGAATCGGGAACATCGATCCGATTATTGCAAACGGGTCGATGAAATTCTCGAGCGGTTCGTCGAGCCCCATCCCCTCGTACCAGGACCAGTATGAGAAGCCCTCGCCACTAATGATGTTTCGCAGCTGGTTTCGGATCTCTATAAGATGATAGGCCCCTTGCTTGTACGCATCGTGGAACTGCATGAAAGACCTGTGCTCGATCAGAAGCACAGAAAAAATTCCTACTACGAACACGCAGAACAATGCCGTGTATAGCAGGAATGCTTTAATCCATCCGTTATTCAAGATCGTCTTTCTTGATTCTTTGATAGCCGGTTCTTTCATTTATCTAAAGTGTGTAAATCAGAATGCCGGAAATTATTATGAGGTTGCCCAGCAGCTGCCTCCTGTTGAATTTTTCCTTAAGCAGGAAATACGAAAATATCATTACCAGGAAATATGTAAAAGTATCTACGACAGATCCGTAGCGCATATCGATCTTGGTAAATGCGTACATGTTTACAAATAGCACGCCGAAGGCCATTATATATGCCGTAATAACCCGCCAGTTCAGATATTCATAGAGCAAGCTCTTGTGCTCTTCCTTGGCGCTCTGTTTGAGCAATACCTGGGAGTATGCCGAGAAAACAGTGGCGCCGAATAACATCAGTAAATATGGTGACATGGTCCGCTCACTGCTCCTCTTCATAATCGGCATTCATCGAGACGACTATTACCCCGATTACAATTACTATCATGCCGATGATACAACGAAATGAAATGTGTTCTCCGAAAATCAGATATGCCCAAAGCTGTGCCCATACGAGGTAGACGCTTTTGTTCGCATATCCGACGTTCAGATTTATATTCTTGATAACCTTCTGCCAAAAGAATGCGTAGACCAGGCAGTCAAAGAGCATTAAAAAGACGAAGATATATAATTGCGGATTCCTGAAACCGCCCGCGTTCAATGCATTTGCCGCGAACTTCGTAAACACACCGGTAAAAGAGAATACCAGCACGCAAATATGCAAAAGGATATAATCTTTTACTTTGTCCATAGTTCTTTAAGCGATTTGTTATCCACGTAAATGCTGTCATATACAGCATCGACTATCTTGTTGTGCTCGGTCTCATCATCCGTAGGAGCGATGACATGGCCTATTCTGCAGGTTCCGTTTATCATCTCCTCAACGGCGTGTCCGGCAGGGAAGTCAAGCTGGATCTGCGTGTATTCGCCGCGCATCGATTCCAGTTTGTCCTCATCTATATCCGTGATGGTTCCGTCGACAGGACTCATAAGAAGTCTTGCCTTGCACGGAACTCTGTCTTCCTTGATTGAAACATCGTAGGTGTTTCCGAGTGCGTTCTCAATTACCATCTTGTAGTAATCCACCCCGTAGTGAATTGCGATAAGCTCAGGTATGCATGTCGCACCCGCACGTCCGCCGACCTCGATAATGCTTATCTCTCCGTCGTCATCAAAGGCATCGGCATTGAATGCGCAGCTGTCTATTCCCGTCGCATCCACGACCTTTTGCATTTCGGCAGCGATGTTGTCGTAGGTTCTCTGATCGCAGTGGTACGGGAAACTATGACCTATGGATATAGGTATATTGTTCTTCTTTACGGAATATTTGTGGTGAGGTGCGAGGAATGCGACCTTGCCCTTTTGAACGAAGCCGCTGATGCACAGCTCATGTCCCGTCAGTCTTTGCTCTACCAGAACATAGTCCTGACGTGAGTATTTAATTGACTCCTCGAATGCAGCAGCGACATCCTTTTCCTCAAACACTGTTGTGATGCCTCTGCTTCCCGAACTGTCCACGCATTTGACCACTACCGGGAATCCTATCTTCTTGGCTGCCTCGACAGCCTCTTCGGCGGTTCTTACGACAACATACTCTGCTGCGTTTACGCCACCGCCATGAAAAGCCTTTTGCATTTTCACTTTATCCGTCGTGCAGTTGGCGGCGTCTTCCGTAATGCCGCAAAGACCCATCTTGCTGTTTACATATCCGATGGTCGATACCGCCACATCCGTACCCGTGGTGCAGATAGCGTCAATCTTTTCATTCTGAGCTATCTCAAGGGCACTGACTTTGTCCGACGTGTTACAGTAATAGGTTTTATCAGCTAATTCAAAGCCCGGATAGTCTCCGGGTATGCTCAGAACTATCGTGTACAGTCCCATGTCTTTCGCTTTTTTAATGAGCGGGACCTGATAGATTCCCGCTCCTAAAATCATGATTTTTTTCATTGCTCAGAACTCTTATCCTTTTCCTTAATATTAGCTGTTTCTCTGATTATATATTGAGGTGTATTGTTCAAAATCAAAATAATCTTTCCCAGGTACTCACCGGCGATGCCCAGCACCATCAGTATGATGCCGAAGAGCAGTACGAGTACGCACATCATGGATGACCAACCTACAGGCAGGTCAGGCGACAGTATCTTATTGATAATGAGATATATAGACAGTATCACTCCGGTTGCGGCTGAAAAGAGTCCGAATACAAACGATGCCCTCAGCGGAATGACCGAGAAGTTCCAGTATGCCAGCCACAGTTTGAGCAGTCTCTTGA
>JAFREV010000084.1 GCA_017434685.1 Mogibacterium sp. | reverse complement strand
GCCTCGAGATGTAATCCATCACGCTGTCTTCGTTGTCCGCAGAGCACGGCCCCACGATGAGCGCGATCTTATCGCTCCTGCCCGCAATTATATCCTTGAGTTCAGCCGTCCGCTCCTCGACCGTTTTTACCATGTCGTCCTCGATCGGATACATGGCCTTGGTCTCCATCGGAAGCGGCAGCTTGCGCTTGAAATCCATATTCACTGTAATTTTCTCCTTACTGTTTTATCTTCCTCGTCGGTCAATCCGTTTCAATCTTACATATCCCGCCGGCTTCTGCAAATCTTTCAAAGAAGTTCGGAAAACTCTTCCTCACTGCTTCCGCCCCTTCAATTCTGCCGCCCGTGCGGGATGCGAGTATGGCAAGCGCCATGACTATGCGGTGGTCGTTGTGCCCACAGAGAGTCTCTGTCGGTGCGTGCAGCCTTGCGGCCGCATATGCGCCGTTCTCGTGAGGTACTGCGCCCACCTCTATGCTGTTCTCATGAATTCTGACATCCACCCCGAACTTGGCAAGCTCTTCCTTCATCGCAGCGCCTCTGTCTGACTCCTTTATGCTGAGCCTCCTCGTGCCGGTCAGCATGCAGCCCTCGTGCATGGCGGCGTGTGCCATCAGCACAGGTCCGAGGTCCGGGCAATCCGAGATGTCGATCTCAGCGCATCCCCGTTCGAGTCTTTCGAAGTGCGCCCTGCAGACTTTGTCCCCCTGCAGGCTGTCCTCTCTGAGCCCTCTGACATCCACGCCCATAGCCAGGAAGAATGCCGCATTCGACCAATCTCCCTCGACAGCCACGTCGCAGTTCCCGTAAGTCTGTCCGCCCGGTATGTGAAGCACGCCCTCGCTGATCTTCTCGATGCGAACTCCGAATATGTCCAGGGCCTCTATAGTCATATCTATGTACGGTCTGCTCTCTACCCGCCCTTTGAGTATTAAAGTGCTGTCACCGTCAGCGAGCGGTAGTGCAAACAAAAGTCCGCTTACAAACTGGCTGCTTATATCCGCATCTATCTCATATTCTCCGGGCTTTAGTTTTCCTTCAATTTCTATATATCCCGACCCTCTTTCAAGGGACATACCCATCTTCCGAAATATGTCTTCATAGACCGTAAGTGGTCTCGTCATCAGAGTCTCGCTTCCCGAAAATCTCATCTTCTTTCCGGAGAGCGCGGCTACCGGCATGAGAAACCTCAGAGTGCTCCCACTCTCCCTGCACGGAAGTTCCGCACTTTCCGAAAGCGACGGATCGAAGCCCTTTACTTCGCAATAATCGGCCTCGCCGTTGCCTCCTCGGACAAACTCAGGCTCTGCCCCGAGAGCCCTGAGGCAGTCTGCCGTAGCGAGGACGTCCTCGGAGCCTGCGACATTCACAATCCTGCTCATGCCGCCCGCAAGAGCAGCCGCAATCAATAGCCTGTGCGCCATACTCTTGCTCGGCTCGGCCGGGACACTCCCCCTTAATTCAGATTTCTCAATAATTGCTAACATTTCCGCTCTTACTTCTTAATAGGTATAACCATTCCTCTGGCCGGATAGCGTCCCGCAACTTTAACGTCTGTGCATGTCACTCTGAGTGCGTTCAGCATGCGTTTGCCGTTATCCGAAGTGTCGTTTCCGAGAGCTTCGGCATAGAAATAGTAATGCCACTGATGGTCTTTAAGAGGCCGCGATCTCAGAACCCTCATATTGTAATTGAATACGCTGATTGTATTGATGGCCTTGGCCAGTCCGCCGGCCTCGTCTTTTACTATGAACATCAGGAGGAACGCTCCCGTATCCTGTTTGTTTTCCGTCTTGTTTTCCGTCGGCGAGAGAACGGCGTAGCGCCTCGTCTCCTCCTGGCCGTGGCTCTTTTCTCCCCACTCGGCCGGATCGATGACGATGTCGTGCACCGCGTTGACGTGGAGGTTTCCGGAAAAGATAAGGTCTATTACGGATGCGACCTCATCTCCGTATCCGTTTTCAAACGGCACCACAACCAGATCACAGTCTCCTTTTTCGACTGCGCGAAAAGCCTCTTTATAACTGTCGAAAGCTTTCATCTTTGCACCCGGAAATATATTGCTTGCCGCCGCATAATCCAAACCACTCTCTCCGCCGCAATATGCGACCATATTGCCTTCCAGGATTTTATGCTGCCAGCGTTTACTGACGTTCATGGTCTCCTGGAGGAACTGTTTATAATACGGGCGAATTTCTTCGTTTTTTATAAGTTCGTTGCACTCATCAAGTATGTGTGCTTCCTGCTCGAGGTCCTCCACCGGAAGTCCCGTCTTCTTTTTGTACTTGGCAACCTCCACGGCAAGCTCCATCCTCTCCTCGAAGAGCTCCGCTATCTTTTCATCAATGTGCCTGATGCCTTTTCTCGCTTCTTTAAGATTCATTTCCTGTCCTGTTCCTTTTTCTTTTATAATTCGTTTTGTATTTCGCGTATTATCTCATCCGCCGCATCCTCGGCACTGCCGTCATTTCGGATGCGAATGTCGGAATATCTTTCGTACAGTTCTTTTCTTCTCTCATACAGCACGGCGAGTTTATTCTTGTCCGGTGAAAGAGGTCTCGACTCGGTCGGCGTGAGGAGTTCGAGCGATCTGTCGAGGTATATGATGATCCCGTTATATGCGAGCCTCCTCATATTCTCCTCGAATTCTACGACTCCGCCTCCGCAGGCTATGACCAGTCCGCTTTTCTTTGAGAAGATCTCGCAAACTTCTCTTTCGATTTTCCTGAACTCAGCCTCGCCGTCTTCCGCGAAAATCTCCGCTATTGGCCTTCCCGCACGCGACACTATCTCATCATCCGTGTCGATAAACTCCCTGCCGAGCCTCTCCGCGAGCAGTCTTCCTACTGTAGATTTGCCCGACGACGGCATGCCTATCAGCACGATGTTACGCCTCTCCGCGAGCAATTGCTCTACACACTCATCCGCCTTGGCCTCCGGCAGATCCTCTCCGGTAAATATCTCCTCTGCCGCAAGCGCCTGGTATACCAGCATCTCGAGCCCGCCTGCAGACGGAATCCCGTGCTGCTCCGCTTCGTAGCAAAGCCTTGTCCTTACGGGATTTGCCACTATGTCCACGACCAGGCCGAGACTGCCGAATTGGCTCACATCCACAGGAGCCTCATCCTCATTCGGATACATTCCGACGGGAGTCGCATTTATGAGGAGAGCAAACTCTTCCCCCCGCTGCTTCAATTCTTCGTATGTGATGCAGCCTTCTCTCTCAGATCTGCTTACCTTTTCAAATTCGATTCCGAGCTTACGGCAGGCTTCCTCCGCGGCTTTAGACGCACCGCCGGTTCCGAGTATGACTGCTTTTCCTCCGCCGGCCTTATCCGCCGCATCCATCCTCTTCATCATCTTGAGAAGTCCGATGTAGTCGGTATTGTAGCCCTTGAGTCTGCCGTCTCTGTTTACTATGCAGTTTACGGCGCCCATCCTGTCCGCCGCCTCATCGATTTCTTCCAGATATTCGATGACAGACGCCTTGTACGGTATGGTCACGTTGATGCCGTCGAATTCCCGCCTCTTCATGAAACCCGGGAGTTCGCCCTCATCTATTTCCCACAGTTTATAGTCCGCACCCGTGAGGTATTTATGTATCTCGGGCGACCAACTGTGCCCGAGTGGTTTTCCTATAAGTCCGAGCCTGGGTTTACTCATCCTCTTCTCCATTGCCCTCGGCAAACCATATATACCCGTATCTCCTGCAGATTAGGTCGGCCATCGTAAGTGCCGTTACCGCGTTCACCACGGCTACTGCCCTGTGAACTATCGCAGGATCGTGCCTGCCCTTTATGCTGAGGGTGGCATTCTCCATGCTCCTAAAGTCCACGGTCTCCTGCTCCTTGCTTATGGACGGCGTCGGCTTGACGGCCGTTCTGAATACTACAGGCATGCCGTTGCTGATGCCGCCGTTGATGCCTCCGTTATTATTAGTTGAGGTAACGACCTTTCCGCCTTCCATTCTGAATGCGTCGTTGGCTTCGCTTCCCCTCATGCGGGCGATCTCAAAGCCTCTTCCGAACTCAACGCCTTTGACTCCTCCGATGGAAAAGAGCGCCGCCGAAAGCTCCGACTCTGCCGAGGAAAATATAGGCTCTCCTATGCCCGGCTCAAGCCCGAGCACTACGGTCTCTATGATTCCGCCCACGGAGTCTCCGTCCGATCTCGCCTCTTCTACCTTTGTTATCATGGCTTCTGCCGCCTCATCGCTCAGGCAGGCAAATATCTTTTTGTTCAAAGCGCAGGCTTCCTGCTCTGCTCTGTCGAAATCAAACTCAACATCTTTGACGCCGGCGAGCTCATCTATATGGCTCGCAATCACTATGCCCTTATCCTCAAGGGCCTTTTTCATGATGGCTCCCGCGGTCACTATCACGGCAGTCAGCCTGCCCGAGAAATGTCCGCCGCCTCTTGCGTCCTGAAATCCGCCGTACTTCATCTCTGCGCTGTAATCAGCGTGGCCCGGCCTTGCAATCTTGCTCATCTCTTCATAATCGCCGGACTTCACATCCTTGTTTGCTATGGTAAAGGCCAGAGGAGTTCCCTCAGTAACGCCGTCTTTGATGCCGCTGATAAATACAGGCTCATCGTCCTCGCGGCGCGGAGTCGAAATCGAAGAGATGGACTTCCTCTTTTCGAGTTCATCCTTTATATATTCCGTATCTATTTTCAGTCCCGCCGGGATCCCGTCCAGCACACCGCCTATGCAAGGCCCGTGCGACTCACCGAATACGGTAAGCCTTATGGCTTTTCCAAGTGTATTGCTCATCTCCGCTGCTCCTTATTTCAGCATTTCCCTTATCTCTTCCATCCCTGTCGGTTCTATGACGGCAGTTCCTATCTTCTTTACGCGCACCAGGTCCACGCTGCCTCCGCCCGACTTCTTGTCATTCATTATGAGATTCATCAGCTCCTCACTGCTTGCATCTTCCTCAGGCGCTGTCGGAAGCCCGAGCCTCCCAAGCACCGCGGCAAGCCTCGCCCTGATCTCTTCATCCTCAGTCACGGTCATCATGCCCATGGCCACGCACTCTCCGTGCAGGTACCTGCCTCCGAAATAGCTCTCGTATGCGTGCCCGAATGTGTGCCCGAAGTTGAGAATCTTCCTGAGATTGCTCTCGCGCTCGTCCTCTTCGACTATGCGCTTTTTGACGATCAGAGCCCTCTCGATTATCTCCTCTATGTGGTCCATATAGTCATCATGCTCGAAAAGTTCGAACAATTCGCCATCTCCTATGAGACCAGCCTTCACTGCTTCCGCTAGTCCGTTGTTTCTCTCCCCTTCGCTCAGGGTGCTAAGAACTTCCGGATCGACTATAACTGCGGACGGCTGGTGAAACGCCCCGACTATATTCTTTATTCCGCCGTGGTCTATCGCGGTCTTTCCTCCCACGCTCGAATCTATCTGAGACAGGCTCGTGGTCGGTATATTTATATATTCGATTCCTCTCATGTATGTCGCTGCGGCAAACCCGGCCATGTCTCCGGTTACTCCGCCGCCGAGCGCGACTATGAGGCTCTTCCTCGTGGCTTTTTGCTCTGCAAGCCATGCGAGTATTTCTCCGTATACCTCGATGTTCTTGCTCGCCTCTCCCTGCTCAAATGCAAATATGGGCGGCATCCCGAGTTGCTCTACGAGCACATTCACCCATTTCTCCGGTACCCCGCTGTCAGTGATAATGAATACACTGCCGTTTCCACACACTTCACCAATAACGCTGCCCGCTTCATTAAGTGCGCCGCATCCGAGATGAATCGTATATTTTCTTTCCTTTGTATTTACATCTATCTTTTTCATTTCTATAGTGCCAATGGTGATGATTTGTAAT
>JAFREV010000083.1 GCA_017434685.1 Mogibacterium sp. | reverse complement strand
GATCGATTGATAGCCTCGTCTCATTATTGCTATTCATATCATGATGAGGAGGAACAAAATGGCAAAGACACACACAATTTTCGAAGGAGTTGCAACAGCACTCATAACACCTATGACAGAAGACGGTGTTAATTACGAGCAGTTCGGAAGACTGATAGACTGGCAGATCGAGCAGGGCATAGATGCTCTCGTAATCGCAGGCACGACAGGAGAGGGTTCAACGCTCAGTGATGAGGAGCACAAAGAGTGCATCAGATTTGCGGTTGAGAAAGTTGCCGGAAGAGTACCCGTAATCGCAGGAACGGGAAGCAATGACACCGAATACGGCAAACAGCTTACGAAGTTTGCTTGTGAAGCCGGTGCTGATGCATGCCTTGTTGTTACACCATACTACAACAAAGCCACACAGGGCGGACTTGTAAAACTCTTTGCGGAATATGCCGAGGTAAGCAGCGTGCCTATCATCGCATACAATGTACCGGGCAGAACCGGAGTAAACATCGAGCCTGCAACATACGCAAAGCTTGCGGAGATAGACGGGATCGGAGCCATCAAAGAGGCTAACGGCGACATTTCCAAGATTGTAAGCACATTTACGCTTGTCGGAGATAAACTCGATTTATATTCAGGCAATGACGATCAGATTGTTCCGATTCTCTCTATGGGAGGAAAAGGCGTAATATCCGTACTCTCAAATGTTATCCCTGCAGAGACGCGTGAGATCTGCACAAAATTCTGGGCGGGTGATGTAGCCGGAGCTGCAGAACTTCAGTGCAAATACAACGAACTGGTGGCATCGCTGTTCTGCGAAGTCAATCCGATTCCGGTTAAGGAAGCGATGACTATACTCGGATACTGCGATCCTATCATGAGATCTCCGATGTACCGCATGGAAGAGGCTAATATTGCAAGGCTCAAAGCCGCAATGAAGGAAGTAGGAGTTATTTAATGAAAGTTATAATTAACGGTATAGACGGTGCAATGGGGCAGATATTGGCCCGCATAATAGAGCAGACAGATGATATGGAAATTGCAGCCGGTATCACGCCGACGGGTGCGGACGGGGCCTATCTTACTCCGTCGGAATACACCGGTCCTGCAGATGTGATGATAGACTTCTCTCATCACGAGGGGACAAAAACTATGATGGACTACTGTTCTGAGCGGGGACTTCCTGTAGTCGTCTGCACCACAGGTCAGACCGAGTATGAAATGCAGATGATAGTAAAAGCAGCGGAGAGCATTCCGGTGTTTAAGTCAGCGAATATGTCCGTCGGTGTCGCACTCGTAGCAAAAGTTGTAAATGAGATTGCGGCCAAGTTCGGCAAATGCGATGTTGAGATAGTAGAGACTCATCACAACAGAAAGGTCGATGCTCCGAGCGGTACGGCACTGATGCTTGCAGATGCCGTCAAGGAAGCAAGGCCTGAGCTTCATTACAATCTCGGACGAAGCGGGAACTGCAAAAGAGAGCCTGATGAGATAGGCATTAACGCAGTGAGAATGGGCAATATAGTCGGCACGCACGAGGTGATGTTCGGCACAAATACCCAGACCATCACGGTGACACATCAGGCACTTGACAGGGCACTCTTTGCAGACGGTGCAGTTGACGCAGCGAGATTTATCGTAAATAAACCTGCAGGCCTTTATGATATGAATGACCTGCTCGCAGATTGACAGAAAGGTTAAAAGGACAATGAGAATCGGAATAGTAGGATACGGAAATATCGGTAAAGGCGTAGAGGCTGCGGTAGAAAAAGCACAGGACATGGAACTTGCAGCCGTATTTACGAGAAGAGATCCTTCAAGCGTAAAGACGGTTTGTGATGTGCCTGTTATTTCATATGATGAAATAGGCAGCATGAAGGATGAGATAGATGTGCTCATTCTCTGCGGAGGAAGTGCGACCGATCTGCCTTGGATGACGCCTGAACTTGCGGCTGACTTCAATGTAATAGACAGCTTTGACAACCATTCAAAGATTCCGGAACATTTTGCAAATGTGGATGCAGCTGCATCCGAAGGCGGCAAAATCGGAATTATTTCCTGTGGCTGGGACCCGGGATACTTCTCACTTGCCAGGATACTTGCCGATGCGGCTCTTCCGGACGGAGACAGCTACACTTTCTGGGGAAGAGGCGTAAGCCAGGGACATTCCGATGCCATAAGGAGAATTGAAGGCGTCGCTGATGCCAGGCAGTATACCGTTCCTGTAGAGGCAGCTCTTGATAAAGTAAGAACTGGAGAGCATCCTGAGTTCACGGCAAGAGACATGCACCATCGCGAGTGCTATGTAGTTGCAGAGGAGGGTGCGGACAAGGCAGCCATAGAAGAGGCCATTAAGACGATGCCTGCATATTTCGAGCCTTATGACACCACTGTTGAGTTTATTACTCAGGAGGAACTCAACGAAAAACACGCGGGGCTTCCGCACGGAGGAACCGTTCTGAGGTCAGGGCATACGGGATTTGATAACGAATTCAATAATACTGTTGAATTCAGTTTGAATCTCGACTCAAATCCTCATTTTACAAGCAGCATACTGGTAGCTGCTGCAAGAGCTGCGTACCGTATGAATCAAGAGGGACAGTCGGGAGCTAGGACGCTGTTTGATGTACCGCCTGCATATCTCTCGCATCAGAGCAGAGAGGAACTTCTCGCGCATATGCTGTAATATGTTACCTCCGATGTCGATTCTCGGGAGACTATAAAAGGAATAACTATGTTATATGACAATCTGACAGTAAATGAAAAAGGACATCTGACCATAAGCGGCATCGATGCGACGGAATTGGCCGCAGAGTTCGGCACGCCTTTATACGTTATGGACGAGGATGTACTGAGGGCAAATTGCAGGACTTATGTAAAAGCCATGTACGAGTTTTTCGGATCTGAGAGTGCACCTCTTTATGCCAGCAAGGCACTCAGTTTTAAGGGCATATATCCTATCGTGGAATCAGAAGGAATGTGCATAGATGTTGTATCCCCGGGAGAGATATATACGGCTTTAGCCGCGGATTTTCCGGCTGAGAAGATGTTCTTCCACGGCAGCAATAAAACTGACGAGGATATCAAATACGGTGTTTTAAGCGGTATAGGATACTTCGTAGTCGATAATCATAACGAACTTGAAGTGCTGGACAGAATGGCAGCGGAACTGGGAGTAAAGCAGAAAGTCCTGCTCAGACTGACAGTGGGATTGGACCCTCATACACTTGAGGCCATTAACACAGGTCGTGTGGATTCACAGTTCGGAGTTCCTATAGATACAGGTCAGGCGGATGATTTTGTAAAGGCGGCACTTGCATGTGAGAACATATCCGTTGAAGGATTTCACAGTCACGTTGGTTCTCAGATATTTGAAAGCGATTCGTTTAACCGCCAGGCTGAAATTCTGATAGAATATGCAGCCCGCATGAAAGAGGAAACGGGGCTTGAACTCAAGGTACTCAACATCGGCGGCGGACTCGGAGTGAGATATACAGATAGAGATCCATTCCTCGATATTCCGGGCAGGATTGCCGAGATAGCGGAGCATCTCAAAGGAGCGTGCGATAAATACGATGTGGATATGCCTGTCGTATTTATGGAGCCTGGCAGGAGCATAGTCGCAAATGCAGGAGTGACGCTGTATACGACCGGTGGCACTAAGGAAGTTAAAGGATACCGCAATTATGTGACGATAGACGGAGGTATGACGGACAATCCGAGGTTTGCCCTTTATAAAGCGGAGTATACCGTGCTGAACGCATCTAGGATGAATAAGAGCGCGGATTATGAGTGCACCGTGGCGGGCAGATGCTGCGAGAGTGGTGACAGAATCGCAGAGAATGTGATGATTGCGAAACCGGAGAGAGGCGATATCATAGCTGTCCTTACGACTGGGGCATACAATTATTCTATGGCCTCCAATTACAACAGAATTCCGAGACCTGCAATGGTTATGATATCGAAGGGGCAGGCAAGAACGGTTGTTAAGAGGGAGTCGTTCGAGGACTTGATTAAAAACGAACTCTAGATGCAAGAAATCTTAAGATTTTGTTGACATTACAGGGTTCTATGAATATAATAATCGAGGTCAAAGCAGAAGTTATCCGCTTCTCGCCTTACAGACTAGCGTTGGTAGGGCCACATACATGTAATTAACACCGATGGGTGTTTCATGTCGCGGATGCTTTTGCACCCGCGATTTTTCATTAAGAAGAATCTTTCTTGCTAAATCAGAAACGGAGGGTAGAGCCATAGGCGCCAGAGACAATAAGAGGGATATGACCCAGATTAATGAGGATATCAGGGCCGACGAGGTAAGACTCATTGACGAAGAAGGTGAAATGCGTGGCATAGTCAGCCTTGACGAAGCACTCG
>JAFREV010000082.1 GCA_017434685.1 Mogibacterium sp. | reverse complement strand
CTGGGCCAAGAACTTCTTCGCAGATACAGTAGTTGTCCCGCCTAACGAAAAAGGCGCATTTGAGCCTGACGCAGAAGAACTCAAAAAAGTTCTCGATCCGAGCGTAAAGGCAGTCATAATTAACAATCCTAACAATCCGACCGGAGCAATCTATTCCAGAGAATCCCTCGAGGCAGTCGCTGAAGTACTCAGAGAAGCCGAAAAGGAATTCGGACATCCTATTTATATTATTTCCGACGAACCGTACAGAGAACTCGTATATGTAGATAAAAAGGTAGAATTCCTGCCTGATATTTATGATGACACGATTATCGCGTATTCGTGGTCGAAGTCTCTGTCGATGCCGGGCGCCCGCATAGGTTATGCGGCAGTTCCGAGAAAGGCATCGGGCGCCAAAGAGCTTCAGGAAGCTCTTATTGTTGCCTGCCGAGTACTCGGCGCCAACAATGCATCGACACTCGCGGAGATAATCGTAGAGAGATCTCTTCATTCCACAATAGACCTCAGTTTCTACTACAGAAATGCAAAGGATCTTTACAGGATAGTTACGGAAGCCGGCTTTGAAGCCATACTCCCGCAGGGAGCATTCTATCTCTGGTTTAAATCGCCTGTAGAAGATGAAATGGAGTTCGTGCAGGCAGCCAAGGAAGAAGGCCTGCTGATAGTACCGGGCAGGTCGTTTGCCGCACCGGGATGGGTGAGAGCTTCGTTCTGCGGCTCGCACAAGATGATAATGAGATCAGAAGAGGCATTTAAAGCAGTCGGAAAGAAGTATTTCAAATAGGAAAGAGAGACATAAAATGAAGATGTACGGACAATTCAGTCCGTACATCTTTTATGTTGAATGTTATTGAAAGCGGTTTAGAAAATACGAATGCGCTCTGATGCCGTAGCAGCGATCTCGCCGAAATCCTGAAGTTCTTCCTCTCCGCGGAGGACTCTCAGTGCACCGGCAGCAAGGGCTTCCATCTCGAATTCTCCCGGCATTATCTCGACAGGGCAGATGAACTCCACATGCTCTTTGATGTAATTTGATACGTATTTAGAGTATGCGATTCCTCCGGTGAGGATTATCCTGTCGACTTTACCCGAGACTGTGGCCGCAAGTTTTGAAATATCCTTGGCTACGTTGAGTGCCATGGCTTCATATACTATGGCTGCGTGTTTATCGCCGTCTGCGATTCGTTTCTCTATCTCTATTGCGTCAGCAGTGCCGAGGTGGGCGATAAGCCCGCCTTTGCCATGGAAGAGCTTCATGGCTTCTTTATGGCTGTATTTGCCGCTGTAGCAGAGGTCGACCAATGCCTTGGCCCCGACTCCTCCGCCTCGCTCAGGGGTGAAGTTTCCCTCGTCATCGTTGACGCAATCTATGTTGATTCCGTCCTTATACAGCCTGACCGATGAACCGCCTCCGAGGTGGGCAACTATGAAAGTGCACTCATCGAACTTCCTGCCGAGTTTCTCCTCGGCACATTTGATGGCCATAGCTCTGGTGTTCAGAGTGTGGCCAACGGTGAAGTGTGGGAGCTCCGGCACACCGCTTACTCTCGCAACCGGTATCTTTTCGTCAGTTCCTATGGCATCGTATATGCAGACGGGAATCCCCATGCTCTTATGAAGGTCATAAGCAATCATACTGCCGATGAGAGAAGGGTGTTTGGCGAGGTCCTCAGGGCGGGTCAGATAATCTATCATGGCCTGATCGATGCCTATTGCACCATGAGGGCAGGCGATGATGTTACCGCCTCTGGAAACCGCTGCGGTCAGAGTATCCACTCCTATGCCGTTATTTTCAAGCGACTCAAAAATCTTATTCTTTCTGAAATCGAACTGCTCGGTGACATCAGCGAAAGGTTCGAGTTCCTCTATGCTGTGTCTGATAGTGTCGTTGAACACTTCCTTATCATCATCATAGACGGCTATCTTGCTCGAAGTCGAGCCGAGATTCATAACCAGAATTCTTTCTGTCTTCATTTTTTCTACCTGTTGCTCATAAAGGTTTTTACTTCTGAATTCTCTTCTTCCTCATAGCCCTCGTACTCGTTTGTGAGGTGTTTTTTGTCGAGCACATACATGATGAGACCGAGGAGCATTCCGACTACAGCCGAGAGGCTCATTCCGCTGAGCTGTACATTGCCGAGATTGATGGCAACTTTTGAAAGACCTACTACAAATACTACTGAGGTAAGAGCCAGGTTTCTCGCTTTGGAGTAGTCGATTTTGGCGTCTACCATAAGTCTGATTCCGGAAGCTCCGATCATGCCGTAGAGCAGGAAACTCACGCCACCCATTACAGGACCCGGTATGGTCTGTATAAGGGCAGAAGCTTTGCCGATGAATGAAAGCGCAATTGAGAAGAGGGCTGCTCCTCCGATTACCCATACGCTGTAAACCTTTGTGATGGCCATAACTCCGATGTTTTCACCGTATGTAGTGGTAGGGCAAGAGCCTACAAAGCCGGAGAGTGCTGTCGAGAATCCGTCAGCAAACATTGATCTGTGAAGGCCCGGATCTTTCAAAAGGTCTTTTCCTACAACCTCAGAGGTTACTACCTGATGGCCGATATGCTCGGATACTACTACCAGCGTGGCAGGTATGATAACTAGTATCGCCTGGAGATTGAACTTGGCGAAATGGAGTTCAGGCGCTTTGAAGAGTGGTGTTGTTCCTACGGCCGAGAAATCCACAAGACCGAAGAGCAGAGCTACCACATAGCCTGCGATAATGGCAATAAGAATTGCTATGGCTGCGGCAAATCCTCTGTAGAGCACGCCTCCGAAGACCGCAAGAAGCAGTGTTACGAGGAAAACTATGAGAACTTTAGGATCAATGTTTTGAACCATTTTCATTTCATCGTCCAATAGTCCGGCTGTTTGAGCGGCTGAACCTGCAAGTTCAAGTCCTATAAGAGCTACCACAGGACCCATAGCAGCAGGAGGCAGTATGGCATCTATCCATTTGGTACCCACAAGCTTTACTATGCCTGCAATAATGCACATCAGGATTCCCGTTATTACGAAGCCACCGAGCGCATACTCATATCCGAACTTGTCAATTACCAGAAGTGCCGGTGCGATAAACGCAAATGATGAGCCTAGGTATGCAGGGGCTTTACCCTTGGTGACAAAAATAAAGATAAGTGTTCCGATGCCGTTCATGAGTAGGGCGATGGAAGGACTTATCTTGAAAATGTAAGGTACTAATACTGAAGCACTGAACATTGCGAATGTGTGCTGGATGGAGAGGGGTATTCCTTTACTGAGCGGAACTCTCTCCTGAATCTGAATGATCTGACGTTGCTTAGCCATGTGACCTCTCTTTCATATTTTCTTAACCACCGTTTTTACTATCTCAACTATTATACTTATAGGAAATGAAAAAACAATAGAAGAAACACAATATGTTGTACATAAAATAATATTTAGGAAGGCAAAAACACTATATGGTGTTGATGAAACTGTAAAAAACGGTCAAAAAATTTGGATATACGGGTGCTCGGTGTTATTATTACAGTGATGGCTAAAGAGATTTTCGATAAAAAGAAAATAGATGAAGCGAAGGAGAAACTCGCCTGTCACATTGGGCCGCAAAAGACCTCGATGGAAAACACTGAGAGAGTCAGGCTCACTGAACTCACGAGTGCCGGCGGTTGAGGCGCCAAATTAGGGCCGGGAGTCCTATCGGATATTTTGTCCGCTCTGCCTAAGATAAGCGATCCTCGCATCGAAGTCGGCTTTGAAAGCAGCGACGATGCTTGCGTTTATCGCGTGAGCGATGACCTTTGCATGATTAATACTATCGACTTCTTCCCGCCGATCGTGGACGATCCTTACACCTTCGGCCAGATTGCCGCGGCCAATTCCCTGAGCGATGTATACGCCATGGGAGGGGAGCCTAAACTTGCCATGAATCTCCTGGCTATACCGGGAGATCTTCCGAGAGATGCAATTAAAGCCATACTCGAAGGCGGAAATGACAAGGTAAATGAAGCGGGCGCCACCATAGTCGGAGGCCACAGCATAGAGGATAAGGAGCCGAAGTACGGTCTTTCCGTTACGGGCTTTGCTCATCCTGACAAGGTGCTCAGCAACAGTGCTGTAGAGGGGGACCTGCTTGTTGTGACCAAAAGAATAGGGACGGGCATACTCACTACTGCAGCAAAGGTTGATCTTCTTACCGATGAGGAGAATGCAGAGATGGAGTACACCATGGCAAGGCTAAACAAGTATGCCTATGAGGCACTTGGCGGTGTTAAAGCCGACGGGTGCACGGATATAACGGGCTTCGGTTTGATTGGACACGGTGCCGAAATGGCGAAGGCAGGGGATGTAACTCTTGAGATTTATTCGTCAAAAGTTCCTGTTTTTTCTAAGGCACTTGAAATGGCTTCGATGGGTATTATCCCTGCCGGAGCATACAGGAACAGAGAATATACAAAGAACGATGTTATGGAATATCTGTCCAAGTCCCCTGACAAAGATGCCGATTTGAGGGCCAGGATAGACTGTCTTTATGACCCTCAGACATCGGGTGGACTCCTGATTGCAGTAAAGGAAGACCAGCTGGACAGACTGACGACTCAGCTAAAAGAAAAGGGCTGTGAATCATCCGTGATAGGGATGTTCAAAGCCCGTAAATCTGATAATTCTGTCGAGATTCACGACTAGACGGATTTGTCATCTACGAATTTGACGAAGGCCTCGGCAGCAGGGGAAAGGGAGCTGTTCTTGAGGTAAATCATATAGAAGGATCTCTCTTCGTCGAAGTCGGAAATCTCGGATATGCCAACGCGTCCTTCAAGCTTGTCGGCAACACTCTCGGATATGATGGACACTCCGAGACCTGACTCGACTCCGCGTATAACACCGTTTAAATCATCAATAAGGGCTGCAAATTTCATTTCGCTGTGGTCGAGCCCGCGCTCGGACGCAGCGATTTCGAAGTTTTTGCGGGTTGCAGAGCCAGTCTCACGCCATATGAACGGATGATTAAAAGCATCTTTGATGCTTATTTTCTTTGGCAGCTTATAAGAAAGCGGAGATATGAGTACGGACTTATCCTGATTCACAAGCGTGCTCCTGATTGAAGTGTGCTTTACAAGGTCTCCTACGAAACCGATTTCACCGCGTCTGTCGAGAATATTATCTACTACAGTCTGCGTATCTGAGACGGATACATAGAACTGAACAGATTCGTGTAAACTCTTGAACTCCGAAAGAAGTTGCGGCAGGAAGGTGACGCCCGGAATAGATGAAGATTGAATCTCAAGTACACCCTCTATGCTGTCATAGGAACTCTTGATAGCATCCACGGCCTGCGCCCTTGCGTTTATCATTTCTATCGCATATTTATAGAATTTCTCGCCTTGAACAGTCATCTCAACAGAACGACTTTTTCTGTCAAGAAGCTTGACTCCGAGCTCTTTTTCAAGATTCTGAATATGCGTACTTATCGTAGGCTGTGTAAAGAACGACGCGTCCGCAGCCTTGCTGAAACTCTTGTATCTTACGACATTTACATAAGCTTCTATTTGTTTAAAATCCATGTGGCCTCCAATGATTTCCTTAGTTTATCTCTTTGCTTTTCCGATTACGTAATCCTTCATATCGGAGGAATCAATTATGTCTGTATGCTTGATTCTCTTATCAAATATGCCTGCGAGTCCTGCCGGAATAGGAGCCCCGGTATGTTTGCGGCATGCTTCCATTTTTTTTCTGTCACTGTCTGATACTTCCAGCCCGAGGGCAGACAGAACCGATGCGCAGAACTTGTATGGTGATGCGGTTGAAAGAACGACTTTCGGAACATCATCCTGCACGTACTTCTCCATGCATGACCAGGCGATGGATGTATGAGTGTCCATCAGGTAGTGTTCGGCATCGAATATTTTTTTAATGACTTCGGCACCTTCACCATCGTTTGCACAAAGACCCGTAAATACTGATTTAATCTCTGCGAGTTCATCTGCCGTTATCTGATACTCTCCGGCCTCCTCGAGCTGTTTCATATACGAAACCGTGTGTTCCTCTCCGCAAATGTAGTAGAGAAGTCTCTCGAGATTGCTCGATACGAGTATGTCCATGGAAGGAGACGTGGTCTTATAGAAATCTCTCTTCCTGTCATAGTGACCCGTATTAATGAACTCAGTAAGCACGTCGTTTTTATTCGATGCACATACCAGGCGTCTGATAGGAAGACCGATGCATCGTGCAAGGTATCCCGCCATGATGTCTCCGAAGTTTCCGGTAGGAACTATGAAGTCGACCTTATCTCCGTCAGAGATGCTTCTCATATCCAGAAGCTGTCTGTATGCGGAGAAATAGTAGACTATCTGCGGCACAAGGCGGCCTATGTTAATCGAATTAGCGCTTGAAAGTGAAACTCCTTTTGATGGTTTCGGAATCTCGCGGAAGATCTTCTTGACTCCGGCCTGTGCGTCATCGAAGTTACCGCGTATGGCACAGGCTGTGGTATTACTTCCTGTATCTGTGACCATCTGAAGCCTCTGTGTCTCGGAGGTTCCGCCGTCAGGATAGAAGACCACTATGCTTGTACCCGGCACATTGCTGAAACCGGACATTGCTGCGCTGCCTGTATCTCCGGAAGTTGCGGTGAGTATCATTATCTCATCTGTCTCTCCGTTCATGTCGCGGGCTTTTGTCAAAAGGTTTGGCAGAGCCTGAAGCGCGACGTCCTTAAAGGCTGATGTCGGCCCGTGATAAAGTTCGAGCACGTAAGAATCTCCGACCTTCGCAAGAGGGGTGATTAAATCCGACGAGAATTTGCCGGTATAGCTTCTCTCTACGAGCTCATCGATGACGTCGCTTCCGTAATCATCGAAGAACATATCCCATATATACTTGGCCATCCCTTTGAAATCGAGGGATGTTATCTCGTGGTAGTCTCTTTTAAATGAAGCAAGGTCCGCCGGAACAAAAAGACCGCCGTCTTCGGCCTGACCGAGAAGAACGGCTTTGGATGCACTTACTTCAATCCTGCTGTTTCTGGTGCTTACATATTTGTTCATTAATTTACTCCATATTGTTATTTTTGTATTTATTTTAGCGTTTATGCTCTGAATCTGTTATATTTAACGGGTAGTGCATTATTGCGCAAGAGTTAACACATATTGATATCATCTATTATAGATTATTTCAAGACATATAGCAAAAAAATCTATAATACAACTTGAAGGGAATTAAAGAATGCTGAAAGTACTGAAGTTTGGCGGTTCGAGTCTCGCATCGAGTGAGCAGTTCGCCAAGGTAAAAGACATTGTTAAGGCCGAAAAGGAGAGAGAGGTAGTTATCGTATCCGCTCCGGGAAAGAGAGACAGCGACGATAATAAAATCACCGATCTGCTCTATCTCCTGCATGCTCATATACGTTACGGCGTATCTTATGAGCCTGTTCTGGCCATGATTACAGAGAGATATGAAGAGATTAAGAAAGGCTGCGGCCTTACTACGGATATAGGAAAGACCATCAAAGAT
>JAFREV010000081.1 GCA_017434685.1 Mogibacterium sp. | reverse complement strand
CTGGGCTCAGGTATTCTCAAGCTAATAACTAAGTCAGAGACAGAGATTAAACCTCTGAAAATATACAGAACCTAACACTCCTTACATATAGTTCATCGTTACAGTAAAAATACAGAAAAGGGAGGTCCTGACCCAATCGGATCTCCTTTTTCTTTGTTTTGAAAAGTAGACAAGATATTGTGTTCTTCTTGACACAGAACACACAATTCTTTGTATTTTTGTGTTATACTAACTTTGACTAATTATGTGAGAAGGAGGCGTAATATGAAGGTACAAATTGCATCTAAAAATTACCCTATGAGCGACAAACTCAGCGACTACATCGAAAAGAAACTGAGCAAGCTCGACAAGTATTTCAATGAAGACGTTACCGCCAATGTCGTGGTATCGAAGCTCAGAGACACACCGAAGTTCGAGGCAACAATCAATGCCAAGCAGGCTGTGTTCAGAGCAGAGATGGCAAACGACAGCATCTACGACGCAGTGGATATGGCTACAGATAAACTCTCTAACCAGATGACCAAACTCAAGGGCAAACTGGAAGCGAGATATAAAGAGAACAAAGCTCTCAAGCTCGAGTTCGTACCTGAGCCTGATGAGGATGAATATGATGATGAGATGGCCATCGTAAGAAGAAAACGCGTTGAACTGACACCGATGGTGGCAGAGGAAGCAGTTCTTCAGATGGAGATGCTTGGTCACGATTTCTTCGTATTCCTCGATATGGATACAAACGCAGTCAGCGTTGTATATAAAAGAAGAGGAAAAGACTACGGCCTAATCGAGACCAGCAGATAATAAATAAACGAAAAGGGGTAGCCGGATATGGCTTATGATGACTGGAACCCGGATGATTTTCTGGACTTTGATTATGGAAACGAGGGCTCCAAGAAACAAAACAAAAAAGAATACAGCGACGAGTTCAGCAACGGAACCGACAGCAGATATAACGACGGATTCAGCAACGAGTACAATGAATATCTTGCGAGTCGCAAAAAGAAGCAGCCTTCAGGTACTGTTTCCGGTTCGCCAAACGGAAAGAACAAGAAGGTTAAGCGCAAGAAGAGCAAAGGCGGAAATGTAAGCGAAGCTGACAAAGCCGCCATTCGAAGAGCGCAGCAGGATGCTCAGGACAGGTATCTGAGCAATTACGACAAGAACTACAAGAGAAAGAACGGAAAGAAAAAAGCGACAAAGCCATCGGTTATTCTCACCAGACTCTATCTGATCGCTCTATTGGTTTTCGGTGGTTCTATGGCCGTGATGGACGTGCTTCCTTTGGTGTGGCTTATCGTGCTCATTGTTCTGCTCATACTTGTGAGCGCGGTTGTTCTTCCGAGAGTAAGGCACGGAGGCAAGAAAAAAGGCACCAGAGCGGTGGCCGTTCTTGCGTGCCTGTTCCTTATCTTCATATATGTAATGGGAACGGCTTATGCCCTCGGCACGCTTTCGTTCCTAAGTTCCACTTCTGTTGACAACGATAAACGCGTCGCCAGGATTACCAAGGATCCGTTCAACGTGGTCATCACGGGAATTGACGTGGACGGCAAGATAGACGAAGAAGGCAGATCCGACGTAAATATGGTTCTGACGATAAACCCGACGACCGGACAGCTTCTGATGACATCCATCCCGAGAGACTATCAGGTTTTCCTGCAGGATAAGGACGGTGCGATGGACAAACTCACGCACACCGGATTCTACGGGGTGCAATCCACTATGCTTGCCGAGGAAGATTTGCTTGGTATCACTGCCAACTACTATGTCAAAGTCAATTTCAGCACAGTTGAGAAGTTCATCGATGCGGTCGGCGGAGTGGACGTCTACTCCGAGTACGAGTTCACGCCGGTCAAGATGAAGGACAGGACTGTGCAGGAAGGCATGAACCATATGAACGGTGCACAAGCGCTGGCCTTTGCCAGGGAGAGAAAAGCCTTCGACGACGGGGACAACCAAAGGATAAAGAACCAGCAGGCTGTGTTTGAGGCTCTGTTCAAAAAGGCAACGAGCAGCAAGACAATGCTTCTCAACTACAATAATGTGCTCTCTGAGCTCAAAGATTACTTCGAGATGAGCTTCAGCTCCAGAGAGATAAGGTCGCTGGTCAAGAGGCAGATTGCCAAGAATATCAAATGGAGCATCTATAAAAACACTCTGACAGGAGGGGACGACCTGCAGCCGCTGTACGGTACCAATATGGAATATGCGTATGTAATGACGCAGGATGAAGCGAGCATCGGGCATGCGAAGGAACTCATACAGGCCGTACTGGCCGGAGAGCCGTTGACCAAGGATGACGATGGAGTTGTACAGGTTCTCAATAAGGACGAAAAAGACGAGGGCGAGAGCGAAGAAAGCGAATAACAGATCAGACGATTTGGCGAATAAAGCGAAACTTAAAAAGGAAAGAACGGATAATGATAGGCAACTTAATGGGATTACTACTGAGCATCAAGACTACGGATATCATCGATATTGTTATCGTTGCTTTCCTTTTATATAAGATGTTCGGTTTTATCAGGGAGACCAGGGCGCAGCAGATGCTCTGGGGAATTCTCCTGATAGTTGCTGCTTTCGTGCTATCCGAAGTTTTCGATCTTTCTTTGCTGAATTGGCTGCTGACAAGGCTTATTACGGTAGGTCTTATCGCAGTTGTTATACTGTTCCAACCGGAGATACGGCGAGCTCTCGAACAGCTCGGGCGGCGGGGTGTTTTCCGAAATCAGTTTAAGGATGTGAATAAAGAATCGGCGTATGCCACTGTGCACATGCTGATAGATGCTGTGGATGATTTCTCCTCAACGAGGACGGGCGCACTCATAGCAATAGAGGGAGATACCATGCTCACCGACATCATCGAAACGGGCGTCATTATCGACTCGGAGATTTCCGTCAGGCTGCTCGGCAATCTCTTCTATGAGGGTTCGCCGCTGCATGACGGAGCGGTCATAATCAGAGGAGACAGGATTCACGCCGCAAGTTGCGTGCTCCCTCTGACCAACAGAACGAGCATAGGTAAAAATCTCGGTACCAGACACAGAGCGGGCGTCGGACTCAGCGAAGTCTGCGATGCTTTGGTTATCATCGTGTCCGAGGAGACCGGAGCTATTTCGGTTGCTAAAGACGGGGTGCTCAGAAGGTTCCTCGATCTTAAGTCGCTCGAAAAACTGCTGCTCGATATTTACATTCCATCCGGCGATAATAATGATCTTATCTCCAAATTCCTGAAAGGAGGTAAGCGTCATGAATAATGCGCAGAAACTGTTTAATATAATACTGGCGCTTTTGGTTGCACTCGGCGGCTGGATGTTCGTGGTCTACAATTACTATCCTATGACTGAGGTCGATTACAGCGATGTACCGGTATCGTTTGTCGGAGAAAGAGCCCTTGCTGACAGAGGACTAGCCGTCGCATCTACGGAGAATGACACTGTATCGGCAACGCTCAATCAAAAGAGAGTGGATGTTAATGCATTTACACCTTCGGATATTACTGCGCTTGCGGATCTGAGTGACTGCATGGCCGGTGAAAACCGTGTAAGCATAAATGTCAACGGACCGAGTGAAACCACTGTAATCACTTCCGGACCGAGCCATGTGATGGTCGATGTCGAAAGAACCGACAGTGCGTTTATGGACATAGAAGTTGTATATGCAAAGGGTGCACCGGATAATACAGAGCCTATCGCGACGGACATGAGCCAGGAACAGGCGGAAGTGGTATGTGCGGCGAGCAAATTGGACGAAGTAAAAAGCATTGCCGCTGTCCTTGACTACAACGAAGTAAACAGCAAGGCCAAAAGCTATACCGCGAAGCTGGTAGCACTTGATGCAGACGGAGAGGCAGTGCCTCACGCAGTTATCTATCCAGAGGAGATTTCCCTGGATGCAAGCGGGGCAGTTACAAAGACCG
>JAFREV010000080.1 GCA_017434685.1 Mogibacterium sp. | reverse complement strand
TGGGCGCAATAGGGCTCGAACCTATGACCCCCTGCTTGTAAGGCAGGTGCTCTCCCAGCTGAGCTATGCGCCCGTCAAAATTGACGCTTGATTCTATTAACAGATTTGTATACTCGTGTCAAACCCAAATTGCGATAAATCAGCAATATTTTTTGAAGCATTTTTTCACGCTTTTTTTGCCCGAAAAAACTCAGATCGGATACTTTGCAAGTTTGACTTCTTCGCTTAAAAGTGTTGCCTTTCCTCCCGATATATCAGCCATGAGGGACTTGATTCTCTCGGCTTCCTCGGACATGCAGCTGACGGATGCTTCTATAACATCTGTGTATTGTATGTCCTCTAAGGTAAAACCGCTGTCCGGTGCAATGCTCTGAAGCTTATTGAGGTAGCTGTAGTCGAATCTGTATTTAAGACTTATGCCCTCTCTGACTTCGCATATGCCGGCTTTTTCTATGGCCAGCTTCGCAGCATGCGTATATGCCCTCGCCAGACCGCCTGTGCCGAGCTTTATTCCTCCGAAGTACCTCGTGACCACTACAACCACATTTGTGAGCTCCTCGGCGGAAATAAGCTTTAATACGGGCATTCCGGAGCTGCCCTGAGGCTCTCCGTCATCAGAGGCCCATTGATGCTCCATTCCGGGTCCTATTATGAAAGCCGGCACATTGTGCGTGGCATCTTTGTATTTCTCTTTTATCTCTGAAACAAAAAGCCTTGCCTCATCCGTCGTTTCCGCCGGAGAGGCATGCGAAATGAATCGTGATTTTTCTATTACGTACTCTGCTTCAGCATATTCAATAATTGATCTGTATAGAAGCATTTTTACAATATGTATTTATCTACGTCTACTTCCTTTATCTTCTCTTTGAGTCTTTCCTGGACGTATACCCTGTCTATCTTGATTTCCTTCATGTCAGGATCCGGAAGATTAAATGAAATATCTTCAAGGAGAATCTCCAGAATGGTGTGAAGCCTTCTGGCTCCTATATTCTCCGTCTCCTCGTTCATGAGGTATGCGAGATTGGCAATCTCATCGATTGCATCATCGGTAAACTCAACACTTACACCTTCCGTCTCAAGAAGCGCCTTCTGCTGCTTCGTTGCGGCGTTTTCCGGCACCGTGAGGATTTTCTTGAAATCCTCTTTATCAAGATTTGACAGCTCAACATTTATAGGGAAGCGTCCCTGCAGCTCCGGTATAAGGTCGCTCGGTTTGGATACATGGAAAGCTCCCGCACCTATAAACAGCATGTGATCTGTTTTTACAGGTCCGTACTTTGTGTTAACCACGCTTCCTTCAACTATAGGCAGGATATCCCTCTGAACACCTTCCCTTGAGACGTCAGCTCCCGATCTGAGACTGTTTCCGGATGCGATCTTGTCGATCTCATCTATAAAGATAATTCCGTTCTGCTCCGCATTTTCAAGAGCCTCGTCTGTTACCTGGTCCATGTCTATAAGCTTCTGGGCCTCCTGCTCTTTGAGGATGCGTCTGGCATCGCTGACCTTGCATTTCTTGCGCTTGGTCTTTTTCGGCATCATGCTGTCGAAGATGTTTCCGATGGCGATCATCCCCTCATTCTGATCCATCTGATTTGTCTTTGGCACATCGTCAACTTCGATTTCTATTATCTGATCCTCGAGAAGACCCTCTCTGAGCTTCTTTCTGACCTGCTCTCTGGCCATCTGAACTTCAGAGTAGTCCTTGCTCGCCTCATACTCCCTTTGCTTATTCTCTTCAAATTCCTGCTTCTGGGTTTTGTATCCGAGATTTCCGAAAATATTACCGATCGATACGCCGCCGCTCTGACTCTCTTCCTGAGCCCCCGGAATGATTGCTTTAACGATTATGTCTTCTGCAATCTGCTCTGCCATCTCTGAGTTTTCATCCATCCTTTTTTGTTTGGAAAGCCTCATCGACGCCTCCACGAGGTCTCGTATCATGGAATCAACATCCCGTCCGACATAGCCCACTTCGGTAAATTTAGTGGCTTCCACCTTAACAAAAGGTGCGTCCATGAGCTTGGCCAATCTTCTTGCGATTTCGGTCTTTCCCACACCTGTAGGTCCCATCATGAGGATGTTTTTCGGAGTAACCTCTTCTCTCATCTCTTCGGAGAGCTGAGCCCTTCTGTAGCGATTTCTCAGGGCTATGGCCACATATTTCTTGGCCTCGTCCTGTCCGATTATGTATTTATCAAGCTCCGATACTATTTCTTTCGGAGTCAGGTTTTTTATATTGTCTGACATCTCTGCCTCCCGTATATAATCTGTCTCTTTTCTCCTGATTACAGCTTCTCTACGCTGATATTTCCGTTGGTGTATACGCAGATGTTTGATGCTATCTCAAGCGATTTTCTTACTATGGTCTCAGCGTCAAGATCGGTATTCTCATACAGTGCGACTGCTGCCGAATATGCATAGTTGCCGCCTGAGCCTATGGCTATAACATCCTTGTCAGGTGATATCACCTCTCCGTTTCCGGAGATAAGAAGGATATCCTCCTCATCCGCCACTATCATGAGTGCCTCGAGGTTTCTCATGGCCTTGTCCGATCT
>JAFREV010000079.1 GCA_017434685.1 Mogibacterium sp. | reverse complement strand
TAGTCTATTTTTCCCATATCAATATTATACTTCAATTTATCTTACAAAAGTAGTGGTTGTAGAGGAAGGACAACGCGAGTTGAGACTTGTGGTGGAATCGTGACAGCTGCACCGGCGCAGCGAGAGCAGAGCGGCTGGCGCGGCGAAGCTGAAGCTTCTGTAAGTATGAAAAAAGTTCAGATGAGCGCGGCCCCGCGACTGCCGAGTGCAGGCAGGATGCAATGTCCGATTCCAGCCACCGTCGAAACGAGCGTTAGTCCTTCGCTCTAGTTCAGTTTCTTTAGCATGAAGTCAACGAAGTCCTTATTGCTTTTGGTGCTCGAGAGGTTCTCTATGATTTCCTCAGTCACATCGAGCACGCTGCCCGAACTCATGGCACGGCGCAGCAGGAACATAACCTGATATTCCTCAGGTGTGAGCAGCAGATCTTCGCGCCTCGTTCCTGATTTGTACAGGTCGATAGCCGGGAAGATGCGGCGCTCTGAGAGCTGCCTGTCGAGGTGCAGCTCCATGTTGCCCGTTCCCTTGAACTCCTCATAGATCACATCGTCCATGCGGGAGCCGGTCTCGACCAGCGCGGTGGCCAGTATGGTCACACTGCCGCCTTCTTCGAGGTTCCGCGCTGTACCGAAGAATTTCTTCGGCGGGTGCAGAGCACCCGGGTCGAGACCGCCCGAAAGCGTTCTTCCCGAAGCAGGAACTTCCATATTATATGCACGCGCCAATCTGGTGATGGAGTCGAGTAATATCATTACATCCTTACCCGACTCGGCAAGCCTCTTGGCCCTCTCGATTACCATCTGTGCCACCTTTACATGATGCCTCGTCTCCTCATCAAAGGTCGAGTAGATGACCTCGGAGTGGTGGAGGCTCCTCTTCATATCCGTTACTTCCTCCGGTCTTTCATCCACGAGGAGCACGATGAGTTCGATGTCCGGATATTTCTCTTCGATCGAAGCCGCAATCTTCTTGAGAAGCACCGTCTTTCCCGCCTTAGGCTGAGCGACGATGAGACCTCTCTGTCCTCGGCCTATAGGAGCGACGAGGTCCATGACTCTGGTCGAAAGATCAATGCTCGAACTTTCAAGAACTATTTTCTGATCGGGAAAAACCGGCGTCAGATTGTCGAAATACGGACGACGCTTGGCCTCCATCGGGTCCATGCCGTTGACCGTCTTGACATAGATAAGCGCCCCGAATTTCTCACCGCTGTTAGGCTTTCTGGAGATTCCGAGTATCTTATCTCCTGTCCTGAGTCCGAATCTCCTGATCTGGCTGTGCGAAACATACACATCCTTGCTCGAAGTCAGGAAGTTGTCGAATCTGAGGAAACCGAATCCGTCATCTGCAATCTCGAGAATTCCTTCGACCTCCGGCCTTTCCTCCGCCGGCACCGAAAGATCCTCTTCGGCCTCTGCCGCTTCTGCCGCCTCTTCAGTCGCAGCCTCCTCAGTCACCTCCTCAGCAGGAGTTTCCTCTTTCTTTTCTTCTTCCGAAGCATCTTCTTCAAGCACTTCTTCCAATACTTCTTCTATTTCTTCTTTTTTCTTTTTAGCCGGCATAAAAGCCCCCCTTTATTAAATATGGCAAAATGAGTATGCTATTCCCTATGACGGAGCACAGCGAGCGTTGTGTCTTTGCGCGCTCTATTAGAGCTCTTCGTTGGCTCCGACGGTCGTGAGGATTTCCTCCTCTGATTTATCTACCTGACTGACGCTGAGCTTACCGACATCTTCAGGATCGACCTCTTGGCCGAGTGCGAGCAGCGTCGGAGAGAGGTAGGTCGTCGGCAATTGTTTTCCGTCCAAGCTTATTATCGATCTCTCTGTAAAGTTGTCTCCTCTAATATAGTACTTGTTTCCTATCTTCATTATGTCCTTGATGGAAATCACTTTGTGCCCCATCTTCATATCGCTCGGTTCGTATGGCTGTTTTCCGCCGTAAGCATATTGTTTGCCGTAAAGCATATCGTATGCCAAAGCTTCCATATCATCGAGATATCCCGGTGACTTCGGCTTGTTCGACTGCTGATAATCAAAGATTATGCCTTCGTTCCTAAGACCTGCCGCTTTCAGAAGTTCCGAGCCACACTGGTAAGAATGCAGGTTCTTATCCTTTTTCTTTAATCCTATGTTGTCCCAGATGACGTACCTCGTTGTGTAGAGGTCTTTCTGTTTATAATTTTCCTCTTTTACATCGAGGGCAGGAATATGGTCTCCGTAGATTATCATTACGGTCGGCTCACCCGATTCCTCTATACGCTCAATGAGTTCTCCCGTGAACTTATCCATCTCGTGGCACTCGTTCAGATAATACTCGTACTTGAATTTCGTCTCCTCATCATCCGCACTGACTTCCGTATAAGGGTTCTTGAAAACCTTTTCCGTCGGATATGCACCGTGGCCTTCAACTGAGATTACATGCATGAAATCTCTTTCTTCGCTCTCACTCATAATGTCCATGATCTCATCTGTCAGAACCGTGTCCTTGCACCAGTTCGTCGGCGTAAATGACACATTGTTCATATACTCGACTGATGTGAAAGTGTCGAATCCGAGATTCTTATATACTTCGTTTCTGTTGTAGAAGAGAGCTCTGTGATTGTGAAGTGCACTCGTCCTATAGCCGTGTGCCTTCGCTATGTATGCCATGTTTTCCAAAGTCTCTTTTCTCAATTTGCCTTTGTACGGATATTCGCCCGGTCCGAAGAATTTCGCACTTATGCCGGTCAGAACTTCAAACTCGGTATTGGCCGTTCCCGCACCGCAGGCCGGCACCTCGAAACTGCCGGAGCTGTATTCCTTGTACAGTTTATTGAATACCGGGGTCGGATCCTTTGAGACCTCTATGTTTGAGTAATCTTCGGCAACGGTAAACGATTCGAGCTGCAGAACTATGATGTTAGGATGCTCCTTGCTGTCGTTTTTCTGCTTGAGTTCCGTTTTGAGCCCTCTCTTCGTCTTTTTCTCAAGTATGTCTGCAATCATCTCTTCAGAATATCCTCTCGGTTTCGAGATGCCCGCATTTGCCGACGTCATGATAAAGCAATACGCCAGCCCGTAGTCCCTGTAAGCATAGTTGAGGTTTCCGAAGAAAGTTCCTATAAGCCCCGTATTGAGTGCCAGCGCAGATGTCCCAATCGCCATTGCCACACTGAGCACAATTGCAGCCAGGCTTTTCTTGTAGCTGATGTTTTTCCATTTCTCACTTCTGACAAAAATCAGTATTATGACCAGCAGCAGAATGACGATTCCGACGCCGCCCAGTGCAAGCTGCCAGGCTGAATAATATGTGGTCGCTATCGTCAGTCCGTCTGCAAAGTTGTTCAGATCATACAGTGTAAACGGAGTCATTCTCGTCGTCAGAATCAAACCGTTTGCTGTTCCGAGGAATATCCAAAACAATGCTATTATGAACAGTGCAAACCTTCGCCTCTTGAATATAAGAGCGACGGTCAGCGTGGCGAATATAATCAGCGAGTTGTATAAGAAAACCAACGGGTTTGTCAGTGCCCAGTGAATACCCTCAATCGGACTTGTGGTAAGCCTTGCAAATGATTCCATGAAAAGATTTAATACCAAAGCCGTGGCTGCCATGAACAGAATATACTTGAGTTCATGACGGTCGGCGTCGAAGTATTTGGCTTCTCTTCTCGGGAATATTTTAAGAAAGATGTTTCGGATGCCCGTCCATATGGCTTTGAAAAATGCAGCCACTGAAGCAAGCAGCCCCTTCGATTTGCTCTGCAAGATTATGCCTCCTGCAAAATATCTGCAATTTTTGCGAATTCAGTAAGAGTGAGCGTTTCCGCTCTCCTGCTTTGGTCTATTCCGGCCCTCTCAAGAGCCGAGTTTATTGTCTCTTTGTCCATACCCTCCATTGCCGAAAGTGAGTTGAGAAGGGTTTTTCTCCTTTGCGAAAATCCTGCTTTGACACATTTGAACATAAGGTCTGTATTCTTGGTCTCCGCTGCCGGTTTCTCGCGTATATCCAGTCTCAGCACCACCGAGTCCACCTTAGGCGCCGGATAGAAACACTCCCTCGGTACATCCGCGATTTTCCTGACACTCGCGTGATAATAAACCGGATAAGTGATTGCTCCTGCAGCCCGTGTTCCCGGTTCCGCGGCGATTCTGTCCCCGACCTCCTTTTGCATCATGACCGTAATACTGTCGATGCCATGTGCGGTCTCGAGGAGTTTCATTATTATAGGGGTGGTGATATAGTACGGGAGATTCCCAACAACCCTAACGTTTTTCAGCCCATACTCGGAAAGCCTGCTTTCTATCAATTCATCAAGATTTACCGCAAGTATATCCGCGTGTATAATCTCGACATTGTCCATTCCGAAAGTTTTAACACGAAGAGGCTCTATAAGATTTTCATCGATTTCAATGGCTGCAAGATATCCTGACCTTTCAGCCAGTGGGATTGTCAATGCACCTGCGCCCGGACCTATCTCTATTACAAGAGCATCCTCTGCGGCTCCCGAGCCTTCTGCTATCTCCTCGATAACGCCTTCGTCAATAAGGAAATTCTGGCCGAGTCCTTTGGCCGGTCTGATGCCGCCGTATCCGTGCGGAGCCTTTCCGTGGTGTTTCCTATTTGCATTTTTCGACTGCTTTTTTGAGCTCATCTATGTCTATTCCGAATCCTTTAAGTTTCTTTATCAATGAAGACGCATTGCAATAGCCTATTCCGAGTTCTTTGCAGATCTTCGCCCTCTTCTCTGAAGCTCCTCCCGCACCGGCGAGACCGAGTTCGTTTAAGTCGCCCATATCAGCGTACTTAATGCATTCTGAAGAGGCTTCTTCGCCGTTCTCGGAAATGCGCCCGGCCAGTTCGAGTGCCTTGAGTATTGCCTCTGCAATTATTTCCGGGCCGGCATTTTCTACACCTATATCCGTGCCGTCGGTAGCATCTCCCCGATCTATATGTGCCTGGACGGAATCCGGTAATTTCTCGCTCAGCTTCCTTCGTATCTCGGATCCTGCATGATCCGGATCTGTGAGTATAATAAGGCCTTTTTCCTTATGCGCTTTCTCAATAATCTGCCATGTTTCCTTTGAGATGCCATAGCCGTGAGTCGGAATTATCAGTGCATCGCAGGCTTCTCCCACCGCTCGCACATCGTCTCTGCCCTCAACGACTACAGCTCGACTGAGTTTAAGTTTTTCCATCACTCTTCCTCGTCCTCGAATGTGAAAATCAGTTCTCCCGGATTGAGAAGTCTGAGCTGCTTTCTGGCTTGTTCCTGAACATACTCTCTGTTACCGGAATTCTCTACTTCCTCTCTGAGTCTGTCCCTTTCTTCCTCAAGTTCTTTTTGCTGTTTCTGAAGTGCAATGTTTTCGGCTTTGAG
>JAFREV010000078.1 GCA_017434685.1 Mogibacterium sp. | reverse complement strand
TTGGGAGTGAGTAAAGAACAAAACTTGAGTGCGAACGTCAGCGACGAATTACTGCTTTGCTTGCTGTAATAGATAATAAGAGATATGAAGAAGAACCAGATAATTGACATGATAATAGACTCAGAGCTCGTTGAACCGGGTTCGGTGGTAATCGTAGGCGTCTCCGGAGGCCCGGATTCGCTGTGCCTGCTTCACGCGTTATGGAGCATATCGGATGCATATAACTATCTCCTTGTGCCGGTTCATGTGAACCATAAACTCAGAAAGGAAGCCGACGCAGAGGCCGAGCATGTTGCCATGATATGCGACAAGATGGACCTCGAGTGCAGGTTGTATGAAGCGGACTGTGCTGCCGTAGCGGCAGAACTCGGCATATCTACCGAGGAGGCGGGACGTAATATCAGGTATCAGATATTTGATGATGTGGCAGACGAGCTGATAGAAGAGGGCGTTGACCAGGAAAAGATTGTTATTGCACTGGCTCACAATGCGGATGATCAGTGCGAGACCGTGCTCTTCAGACTTCTCAGAGGAACAGGTACGCACGGACTGTCCGGCATACCTGCGTTCAGGCTGTCGGCATCAGGCCACCCTGTAGTCAGGCCGCTCATCTTTGTTGAGAGAAAAGACATCGAAGCATATATCAAAGAGTGCAAACTTAAACCGAATATCGATAAGTCAAATGACGATAATACATATACCAGAAACAAAATCAGAAATGAGCTTATCCCTTACCTGGAGAAGAACTACAATCCGAATATAAAGGATAATCTCAGAAAGTTCGCTAATATTGCGAATATGGATGATACGCTTCTCCGCGATTTGGCGTTCTCGGATTATATGGAAAACCTTGATATTGATGCAGATAACAAAAGAGCGATACTGAAACTTGATGAGATCAGGGATAATCCTCCCCCGATTAACACGAGGATAATCAGCCTTATTTTTGAACTGCTGGATATTGAGACTCTGGCGACCTATGAAAATGTCATAGATGTGCTGGACCTGATATACGGAGACAAACCGTCAGCCGGCATAGATCTTCCTATGGGAATCAGAGCTTTCAGAGAGTATGACAAACTCATTTTTTCGGGCGACGAAGAAAAAATGCTGCCTGATGAGAGCATAGGTATATATCCGCATGT
Source organism: Mogibacterium sp. (assembly GCA_017434685.1). Taxonomy (GTDB): domain Bacteria; phylum Bacillota; class Clostridia; order Peptostreptococcales; family Anaerovoracaceae; genus Crickella. The sequence goes on along the minus strand of JAFREV010000078.1, from coordinate 1,754 downwards.
GGTGATGTCCAAGGACTTCCATCCGGATGAGGACACTGCTTATGCGGCATTCGATTTTGATGAATTCAGCAAGGAACACCCGGGAAAGATAGGAGATATCGAACTCAGAACCAGAAGGGAAGGCGACTATCTTCCGATCAAAGGCGGCAGCAAAAAGATACAGGACTACTTGGTGGATTCCAAGGTCGCAAAGAATGCGAGAGAGAGCATCTTGATGGTCTGCATAGGAAGTGAGGTCCTCTGGATACTGCCGAGCGAACACTTTTCAGATGAGATAATCAGAAATAAGGGAAAATATTCACAAAAATATCATATTTCTGAGGCCACAGAGAGGGTTCTATACATTGAAATAACGGATTCCATATGATAAAATTTGTGCTTGGAGCACAAATTTTTTATTGCTTTTTATACGGCATTTTGAAGTCTTCACTCAAAACGGCCGTCATAGCAGAAACAAAAAATAAATCATATACGAAAGGAAAATAATAAATTGAAGAATTTCGGACGAGGAATAGGGACATATCTAATCATATTCATTACAGTCCTTACAGTTTCGATGGTCATTAGAGGTATGACTCCTCAGGCCAATCAAAAAGAGGTGAAGTTTTCACAGTTCGCGAATCATCTGGAGAGAGGTGATTTTAAGAGCATCAATATAACAGACAGAAAACTCACCGGTACAAAAAAGAACGATGATCAGGAAATCACTTATGCACCTTCGGCACTTGAGATTAACTGGCTGGAAGAAAAAGTTATCTATCCTATGATTGATAACAAGAAAATCGAACTCGACAGCGAACCGCCTAAGAGTGAATACAGCCTGCTCAATATATTGCCGACTATACTCATGCTTGCGGCTATGGGTTTCCTCTTCTATTTCATGATGAGCCAGGGAGGAAACAAGCAGGCATTCCAGTTCGGAAAGAACAAGGCCAGACTGTATAAGAATGATGGCAAATCCATATCGTTTAAGGATGTTGCCGGACTTGAGGAAGAAAAAGTTGAACTTTCCGAGATAGTTGATTTCCTCAAGAATCCAAGCAAATACAACAAACTCGGCGCAAGAATTCCAAAGGGCGTTCTGCTTGTCGGACAGCCGGGTACAGGTAAAACATACATCTCAAGAGCTACAGCCGGAGAGGCGGGAGTTCCGTTCTTTACAATATCCGGTTCGGACTTCGTTGAGATGTTCGTAGGTGTGGGTGCATCCAGAGTAAGAGACCTTTTCAATGAGGCCAAGAAAAACGCACCTTGCATCGTATTCATAGACGAAATTGACGCAGTGGGCAGACGCAGAGGCGCGGGTCTCGGTGGCGGAAACGACGAAAGAGAGCAGACGCTCAATCAACTTCTCGTAGAGATGGATGGTTTTGATGACAACCTCGGAATTATCATTCTCGCCGCAACCAACAGACCTGACGTACTCGATCCGGCACTTCTCAGACCGGGCAGATTCGACAGACAGGTCGTTATAGGCATGCCGGATATCAAGGGAAGAGAGGAAATCTTCAGACTGTATACCAAGAATAAACCTCTTGATGACGATGTATCCCCTGAGATTCTCGCAAAGAGAACACCGGGATTCTCGCCTGCGGATATTGAGAACCTCATCAATGAGGCTGCTCTTCTGACTGCAAGGAGAAACGGAACTAAGATAAGGATGGACGAGATCGAAGAAGCTACCACCAAAGTAATGGCGGGACCGCAGAAGAAGTCCAGAGTTATCTCAGATGCGGAGAAGAAACTGACTGCAT
>JAFREV010000077.1 GCA_017434685.1 Mogibacterium sp. | reverse complement strand
GATAGTAGGAAGCGACCTTTGGAGAAGAATCAATCTGATTCGTAAGATGGGGAATGTTGCCGCACACACCGGAAATAAGATCAGCAGTGAGCAGGCCATGCTATGCCTTGAGAATCTGTTCTATTTCATGGACTTCATAGCTTATTGCTACGGAGATAATTACACTGAGAATCAGTTTAATTCGGAGCTTGTCGTGAAAGATGAAGGGGCTTCGGATGCTAAGAAGGATTATCCGAACGTAGATCTCGAGGCACTTCTCGAAGAGAATAAGGAACTTAAGAAAGAACTCACAGAAAGACGTGAACACCAACAAGATAGCTATACTCCAAAGCCTCTTGAATTATCCGAGTACAAGACCCGAAAGATATATATAGATGTACTTCTTCAGGATGCAGGCTGGACAGAGGGCAATGACTGGATCAATGAAGTCGAGCTTACAGGCATGCCTAACAAATCTGAAGTAGGATATGCAGATTATGTTTTATATGGAGATGATGGCAGAGCACTCGCTGTCATTGAGGCTAAGCGAACCTGCATTGATGTTTCAAAGGGTAGGCAACAAGCTAAGTTGTATGCTGATCTGCTTGAGAAGAAATATGGCAGAAGACCGATACAGTTCCTGACCAATGGTTTCGATATCCGCATAGTGGATAACAAGTATCCGGAAAGACCAGTAGGAGCTTTCTATTCAAAGAGGGATCTCGAAAAACTATTTAATCTGAATAGCACGAAGACCAGCCTCAAGAATGTGCATGTAAATAAGCAGATAGCAGGCAGGTATTACCAAGAGGCAGCCATTAAGGCAGTCTGCGATTCACTAGACCAAAAGAATAGAAGAAAAGCGCTCCTTGTAATGGCTACAGGATCGGGTAAGACTAGGACTGTGCTTGCGCTTGTTGATGTATTATCCAATCAAGGATGGATAAAGAACGTTCTCTTCCTTGCGGACAGAAATTCATTGGTAACGCAGGCCAAGCGTGCTGCAGTCAATCTGCTTCCATCTATTTCTCCAACCAACCTATGCGAAGAAAAAGATAATTATAATTCCAGATTTGTGTTCTCCACCTACCAGACGATGATGAACTGCATCGACTCAGTAAAGGATGAAGAGGGCAAACTTTATACTGCTGGTCATTTCGACCTCGTTATCTGCGATGAAGCACACAGATCTATATACAACAAATACAAGGATATATTCACATACTTCGATGCACCGCTTATCGGACTTACAGCAACACCGAAGGATGAGATAGATAAGAATACATACGAGATATTTGAACTTGAAAGCGGAGTTCCTACATACGGATATGAGCTTGCTCAAGCAGTAAAGGATGGATACCTAGTCGACTTTCTCTCAGTAGAGACCACATTGAAATTCATCCAAGAGGGTATACATTATGATGATCTCTCAGCAGAGGACAAAGAAGAGTATGAGAACACTTTTGAGATGGAAGACGGAGAAATACCTGCAAGTATATCTTCATCTGCATTAAATGACTGGGTTATGAATGAGGACACCATAAAACAGGTTCTTCATATCTTGATGACAGACGGTCTCAAGATAGACTATGGTGAGAAGCTTGGTAAGACTATTATCTTCGCCAAGAATCACAGGCATGCCGAGAAGATACTTGAGGTATTTGGAAAGGCGTATCCGCATCTTCCGGGATTTGCAAAAGTCATAGATAATTACATGACTTACGCGCAGACTGCAATTGACGAGTTCTCAGATCCTGCCAAGCTTCCGCAGATTGCCATATCCGTAGATATGCTGGATACAGGTATAGATGTTCCTGAAATTCTGAACTTAGTATTTTTCAAGAAGGTTATGTCCAAAGCTAAGTTCTGGCAGATGATAGGAAGAGGCACCAGACTCTGCGAAGGACTCATAGACGGAAAGGATAAAGATAAATTCTATATCTTCGACTTCTGCGGCAACTTCGAATTCTTTCGCATGAATAAGGGCAAACCGACTGCGAATCAGATTGCCTTGCAAGGAGCCATATTCGGACTTGAATTTGAAATGGCATATAAGCTGCAGGATTTGCAGTATCAGACAGAGCCGTTGACTGAGTTTAGAAAAGAGCTCATTGATGAGATGGCCGGAAAAGTCCAGGAAATAAATAGGGACAATTTCGGAGTTAGGCAGCATATAAAGTATGTCGATACATATTCCAGCAATGCGAGCTACGACAACATTACATTTGAGGACACACTGCAAGTAAAAGAGGAACTGGCTCCGTACATACTGCCGGATGACGATGAACCGACAGCGGTCAGATTTGATGCGTTGCTATACGGTATTGAACTTGCTCAGCTTTCAGGAAAGAAGCATACGAAGGCTATTAAAGATTTGAAAAACAAGGTAAGTGGTATTGCGAGCGTAGCCAATATACCTGAAATAATGATGCAGGCAGATTTAATTGAGAAGATACTTCACACTGACTACCTGGACACAGCGGATGTCAGCGACTTTGAACACATAAGGAATGAGCTTCGAGGCTTAATGAAATATCTTCCTAAAAATGAAAAGTATATCTATAATACTAATTTCACAGATGAGATACTGTCTTCCGAATGGAAAGAATCTGAGCTCGAAAATGATGACCTCGAGAATTATAAAGCCAAGGCTGAGTATTATGTGAGGCAGAATCCGAACCAGATTGCCATATTAAAACTCAGGATGAATCAGCCACTCACAAAGCTGGATTTCGAGTCACTCGAAAAGATACTCTGGAGCGAAGTAGGTACGAAGGACGACTATGAAAGAGAAGTCGGCACTAAGCCGCTAGGAGAATTCGTGAGGGAGATAGTGGGTCTGGATATGAACGCAGCGAAGGAAGCGTTCGCAGTGTATCTTGATGAAACTGCTCTAGACAGCAGACAGATTTACTTCGTCAACCAGATAGTTGAGTACATCGTCCATAACGGAATGATGAAAGACCTATCAGTGTTGCAAGAGTCACCATTTACAGACAGAGGAAGTGTAGTAGACTTGTTCACTGACATGAATATGTGGGCAGGTATAAGAGCTGTCATAGAACAGATAAATGCAAATGCGGTAGCATAGGGGATTGCATTAACTAAAAGCCAAGTCACGTCATTGCAGATACAAGGATTTTATTGTACAATTGTCGAAAGATTTAAAGATAGATAAGGAGGACCTCCACCAATGGTGAAGATACTGATCGGACATAAAGGAAGCGGAAAGACTAAGAGGATGATTGACCTGGTTAATGATCAGGTTCAGACTGCAAAGGGAAGCATCATCTTTATAAATAAAAACTCCAGACT
>JAFREV010000076.1 GCA_017434685.1 Mogibacterium sp. | reverse complement strand
CTGGAATTTATGAGAAATCGGGATTTCGCTGCTGTCGAGTTTATATAGATTCCTTCTCCATTCGTCTTCTTCCAATCTGAGAGTTGCTGATGAAAGAGCAAGACCGGTGCCGCTGAACAGAATCATCGGAACAGAGCATACGGAAACGACTTTGAAAGCCATTTCCATATCGTATCTGTGTGTGATAAGAACAACATACATATGGAATACTTCAATGACAGCACCCATAAAGAACGCATAAGCTATCGAAGGCTTTTTGCCCTTGAAAATAAAAACATTCATAAAGGCAGCAAGAAGACCTGCCAAACAAGTAGAAAGACTGCATGCCAACCTCGTGAATGTGCCGACACCGAAATATGTGCCCACTATATATCTTTCGATTCCGCCTATGAATCCGGCTATAATGCCTGATACCGGATCAAAGAACAAACCGGCTGCCATTGGGCCGAGATCTCTTACATTGAGTATCATGCTGCCGTAATCTACTCCGAAATGAGTTGAAAGTACAGCTGTCATTCCGTATATGAAACCGATTATGAGCCTTATAGGCGGAGTTATCTCTCTGTCTTTAAGATATTTCCACAACAAATAAGTCAAGCCGACATGCAGCAGCGTGAGTGCACTCATTTTCAGAATCATAAGTAATGTCGCGTTCATCTCTGTTCCCGTTCTCCGTAATACTTATGGTAAAATTCTGATTTAAACTCAGAGAATCTGTCCTCATCGATTGAAGCTCTGATATCCTCTGACAGTTTTGAAAGGAATCTCAGATTATGTTCGGATAAAAGCATATGAGACATTGTCTCTCCTGCCTTGAAGAGATGTCTTAAGTATGCCTTGCTGTAATTCCTGCAGCAGTAGCAATCACATTCAGGATCGAGTGGAGTAAAGTCCCTTTCATATTTAGCATTTTTAATGCTTACTCTTCCGTGGCTTGTCATTGCCATTCCGTGCCTTGCAATCCTCGTAGGCTCAACGCAGTCAAACATATCCACGCCGCGCTCTACAGCTTCGAGTATGTAGTCAGGTGTACCTATCCCCATTACATAACGAGGTTTGTTTTCTGGCAGAAGATCCGGTGCGTATTCGAGCACTCCGATATACTCTTCTTTAGTCTCACCGACGGATATCCCTCCGATTGCATAACCCGGCAAATCTAATTCCACAATGGAAGCTGCACTTTCTTCTCTGAGATCTTTAAAGAAACCGCCCTGCATAATGCCAAAAAGGGCCTGAGTATCAGGGTTTCTGTGAGCTTCCACGCATCTTTTGAGCCATCTTGTTGTCCTGGCCTGTGACTTTGCTATATAGTCTCTGTCCGCGTCCGGCGGAGCACATTCATCAAAACCCATAATAATGTCAGATCCAAGATCGTTTTGAACCTCTATGGACTTTTCAGGGCTCAGCATATGACGGCTTCCGTCTATATGTGATGCGAACATGGCTCCCTCTTCTGTAATCTTCCGAAGATGTCCGAGGCTGAATACCTGAAAGCCTCCGCAGTCTGTCAGGATAGGTTTGTGCCAGTTCATAAACTCATGAAGACCGCCTGCCTCTCTTACGATATCACTGCCCGGTCTCAGCATCAGATGATATGTATTAGCAAGAATAATCTGAGCACCGGTATCATTGACGGATTCCGGTTTCATGGCTTTGACTGTGGCCTGTGTACCTACAGGCATGAAAACAGGAGTCTCTATCACTCCGTGCGGGGTAGTGATACGTCCTCTCCTGGCTTTGCTGCCCGCCTCTTTATGTATTAACTCAAACTGTAAAGCTTTGCTCATTGTCGACTACCTTAACAACTAATTGTACACCTTTATAAGGAATAATTACACGATTACTTTATAATCATCGCGTCTCCGTAACTGAAAAATCTGTATTTTTCTCTTACGGCTTCCTCATACGCCTCGAGTATATGTTCCCTGTCATAAAGTGCAGATACGAGCATAATCAAAGTAGATTTCGGCAGATGGAAATTAGTAATCAAAGCATCAACTATTTTGAACTCGTAAGGAGGATAAATGAAAATATCCGTAGCCATACTGCCGGCATTGATATGTCTTCCCTCTGCCATGCTCTCAAGAGTTCTTGTTGAAGTCGTACCGACTGATATGATGCGGCCGCCCTCTTCTATAGTCTTATTGATAATGTCTGCATCTACTTGCTTAATCATGCACTCTTCGAAGTGCATCTTATGTTCTTCTACAACATCAACTTTGACAGGTCTGAAGGTGCCGATACCGACATGGAGAGTAACATATGCAATCCTGACACCTTTATCTTCAGCCTGTTTCAGCAATTCTTTAGTAAAATGAAGTCCCGCCGTAGGAGCCGCAACAGATCCGTCGATTTTACTGTAAACAGTCTGATACATCTCTTTATCCGAGTCTTCCGCAGGCCTTGTAATATATGGCGGGAGCGGCATTGAACCGATTTCTTCAAGCCTCTCCATGAAAATGCCGTCATACTCAAATTCAACGAGTCTCGTGCCGTTATTCTCATCATGTATTCCAAGGATATGAGCGGCAAATCTGCTTTCCAGATTGTTCACAAGAGTGTACCCACTCTCCGGTGCTTCTTCTCCGGCAGGCACGGTATCAGTCCTGCCTGCGAGTATGACCGTGTCCCCTTCATGCAGTCGTTTGCCCGGCTTCAGCATGCATTCCCACTTGTCACCTTCTATTCTTTTGATTAAAAGGATCTCTATATGGGCACCTGTGCCCTCTTTGATGCCAAACATCCTGGCCGGTATTACTCTTGAGTCGTTCAGCACGAGGCAATCACCTGGGTTTACATAATCTAAAATATCGTAAAAATGACGATGCTCGATAGTTTTGCTATCTCTGTCGAGCACCATCAGTCTGCATTCGTCTCTTTTGTCCAAAGGAGTCTGTGCTATCAGCTCCTCCGGAAGATTATAATCAAATTGGTTTATGTTCATATATTGCTGTTCCCGAAAACACTAATCTAAATCAAGCCTTAATTGCTCTGATTCAGGTTCCTTGTATAAATCCATGAATCCAAGGTGTTCATAAGCCGCTTTGGAGGCGACTCTGCCCTTCTGTGTCCTGTAAAGAAGTCCTGCCTGTATCAGGTAAGGTTCGTTTGCATCTTCAAGGGTAACCCTTTCTTCTCCTATTGCTGATGCTATCGTCTCAATTCCTACAGGTCCGCCGTTGAATCCTCTGATGATGGTCTCGAGTATGTCTCTGTCGAGCTTCTCGAGTCCGAGTTCATCAACTCCGAGGGCATCAAGAGCTTTCATAGTAATAGTTATATTAATATCTCCTCCGCCGACAACGGAAGAGAAGTCCCTTACCCTCTTCAGAAGTCTGTTTCCTATACGCGGAGTTCCTCTGGATCTCTTTGAAATCTCGCTCATCGACTCATCGTCTATTTCGGTTTCGAGCACATGCGCAGTGCGCCTTAATATATCCTGAATCTCAGCCGGAGTGTAGAATTCAAATTTTTCAACGATGCCGAATCTGTCTCTTAATGGTCCTGATAAGCTTCCGGCTCTTGTTGTTGCGCCTATGAGCGTGAACTTCGCGATATCTATCCTGAGGCTCCTTGCTGCAGGACCTTTTCCTATGATGATATCGAGAGCGTAGTCCTCCATCGCAGAGTATAGAACTTCTTCAACGGACCTGTTGAGCCTGTGAATCTCGTCGATGAAGAGCACATCATTATCATTCAGGTTTGTGAGTATAGCAGCGAGATCTCCCGCTCGTCCTATCGCAGGTCCGGATGTGATTTTGATATCTACTCCGAGTTCGTTGGCGATTATACCCGCCAAGGTTGTCTTGCCAAGACCCGGCGGTCCGTAAAAGAGCACGTGATCAAGAGGTTCGCCTCTCATCTTGGCGGCCTCGATATATATGGACAGGTTGTCCTTTACTGCCGATTGTCCGCAGTACTCACTGAGATATTGAGGTCTCAGCGTCAATTCTCCTGCGAGTTCTGTCGGAACTGCTTTTGTCTGTGTTATTCTTTCTTCCATTAAATCTATCCTATCGATCAATTCTCCGTTTATAGGAGGAACTTGAGTGATTTCTTAACATATTCTTCGGTGCTGAGGCCCTCATCCGGTACGGATGCAACTGCAGCCTCTGCTTCTTTCTTGCTGTATCCGAGCGTCGTAAGGGCGACAATGGCTTCGTTTCTCTCGCTTGAAATGGATGCGATTCCGACGCTTATGGCTCCTCCGTCTGTCAAATCCTCCGGCAGTGCCGTTACTTTGTCTTTGAGTTCGAGTATCACTCTCTCCGCTGTTTTCTTCCCTACGCCCTGAGCCTGAGATATGGATGCTGCATCTCCCGATGCGATTATCCCTTTTATCTGTCCGGGCGTTCCGAGTGACATAATTGCAAGCCCGGCTTTAGGGCCTACTCCGTTTACGGATATGAGCTGCTCAAATAGTGCGAGCCCGTCCTCATCGGCAAACCCGTACAGAGCCATGCCGTCCTCCTTGACTTGCATATACGTATAGACTGCGATTTCATCCCCCTCGCGTGAGGTCAGCAGGCTGCTTGTATCCGATACAAACACTCTGAAGCCTATGCCTCCGCTCGTTTCGATGACAATCGCACCGCCTTTATAATACAGATATTCTCCTCTGACAAATCTAATCATTCAATTTCCTTTTCTAATAATGCTCGCTGCTTGACGCGACATCTCGGCTTCGTCTTCGAGCCGCCGTGAACTGCCGCTTGCGCGCTCGCTTAAATAATTACTAATCTCTCGCTGCTTGAGGCGGCGTCCCGAATTACTTCAGCGGCATGCGGCCGCCCGCGTTATGTGCGTGGCATATGGCAGCGGCCAAAGCGTCTGCCGTATCATCAGGCTTAGGTACCTCGGACAGACCGAGTATCATTTTTACCATGGTCTGTACCTGCTTTTTATCCGCCCTGCCGTATCCGGTAAGTGCCGATTTTATCTGAAGCGGTGTATACTCACTTATCTTTATGCCGGCTTTGGCACAGGCCAAAAGAGCCATTCCCCGAGCCTCTCCTACCATGATGGCAGTGGTTGCATTCGTGTTGTAAAAGAGTTCCTCTATGGACGCTGCCTCAGGTTTGTACTCTGCTATTATCCTCGATAGTTCATCATAGAGTTTCATAAGCCTGTCTTCATTAGGCGTATGAGCTTCTGTCAATATTGAGTCGTAGTATACGGGAGTGAACTTGCTTCCCTTGTAATCGACTATGCCGACACCCATTATCGCATAGCCGGGATCGATTCCTATAATTCTCATAATTCCAATGTCTTTCTCTTCGTATGTTCCACAAGATTTTACACCAAATACACTGTCATTGTCTATGTTCGTTTTTTGTTCTTTTTTTCATCTGGGGCTCACAAAAATTCTCGAAATACTGTCAAACGATAATTGCACTATATCCGACATATATCGCACTAATTTCCGCAAAATCATCCCTCAAAATCTGTTTTTATACAAAGATGCGTATTTTTATGATAATATTACATTGGCTTAAAAGACGGATTATTATACGGAGGATGTATATGAGATTATCCAGACAGAACAAGATACTTGAGATAATAAAGACAAACGAAGTAGAGACCCAGGATCAGCTCCTGAATCTCCTGCGTGAGGCCGGATACAGCGTTACTCAGGCAACTGTTTCCCGAGATATCAGAGAGCTTCAGCTTATCAAGGGACAGTCCAGAGACGGAAAGTATAAATACATTGCCGGCAATTACGATAACCGCCCTATTTCCGACAGATT
>JAFREV010000075.1 GCA_017434685.1 Mogibacterium sp. | reverse complement strand
GAAGCCGGCGAGCAAGGCTACAGTGGAACAGCCACCCCGGCCGATGGCTACGATCTTGCAACGATCCGCCAAATATGGACGGAAGGAGACACAGAAAAGGAACAATATCTCGATTATACATATAACAGCTCAGACAATACTTACAGCTTTGAAGTGCAGAGTAAAGAATATGACTCCGTAGTCACGGCGTATTTCTTCAGCCTTGAAGTATGGGACGGCGCGGTCGACCTCACGTGGTATGATCCGGACGATACTGTTTTTGAAATAGGAACGCCGGCAGAGTTTGCAGGCCTTGCAGCGATAACCAACGGAATGGTCGACGACACCCAGACTTTCGAATATATGATCAAAGACAACGAAGGAAGATCATATTCGGAGGAAGACGGAATATATAAACACGAGTATATCTCCACAGAACCTCATACAGTGGACCTGCTCACTCCTGACTCGGGCAGTGATGCGTCTCAGGTGAGAGATACAGCATGGAGGCTGCCTGAAGTCGAACATCAAAAAGTCGGAGGAGCCTCTGATGATATACATAATGATTTCCTCTACAGGACGGTAAGGCTGACTGCTGATCTAGATATGACCGGGGCTAACTGGACGCCTATAGGCGGCAAATATGCAATGCATAAAGAGGCGGATTCTAAGAACGGCATAGACCCAATGGTCATAGATACGAGATTTCAGGGCGTTTTCGACGGACAGGGGCATACTGTCAAAATCAACTGTGACCGCCAGGCCAAGATGGGTTTTCCGTATGCGATGGAAATCGGCCTCATAGGCTACCTCGGAGGAGGGGTCGACTATGACAACGGTTATCCTAAGGATTGCTGTATGCATTATAAGAATTACTGGGTTCCTACAGTCAGAAATGTCGTAGTAGAAGGAATCGTTAAAGGCCGCAGAATGGTGGGCGGTGTAGTGGGCAGAACCGGAGAGACAAACTACGGCGTGCTTGTTGAAAATTGCGTAAATCGTGCAGATGTAGAGGCCTCGGATATGAGAGGCTGCGCCGGAATAGTAGGAGCTGCATGGGGCAAAGCTACGATTAGGAATTGTTATAATGCCGGAACGATACACTCGGTATTCTGGGAGCACGGCGGCATCGTCGGAAGCAATGGCTATGTAGGCAGCGAAGGCGAGGCTCCGGGTGGAGCGAATATCTATAATTGCTATAATCGAGGCGCCGTTGCAATACGGGACAGCGCATCGAGTTCGTGGAAGTACGACGGTCATGAGATAGGTGCCGACGGAGGCGGATTCTCAAGTTATACGGTTGCCAACTGTTTCTATGAAGAGCCGCAACAAATTCTGACAGAAACCGGCTATACCACCGGAAATTACGGTGCAAATAAAAAAGCAAAAATAAGAGAAGTCGAGGCTGCGAATTTGAAGGATTCATCTACGATAGACAGGCTGAACGGCAACGGCGAGGTTTACTTTGCAGACTCGGCAGCTGTTAATGACGGATACCCGGTTCTTTATTTCGAGACTGCAGAATACAAGGCAAATCCGGAATCTTTCAGGAATTCCAATATTACACTCGACAACAGCAACACAGATGACGGACAGATTTCCGCAGAAGGGAATCTGACGAATCTTCCGTACGGTAAGATCGTTAATCTGTCTTACACGGCGGAAAAGGGTAAACGCTTTAAGCATTACCTGGTGACAGAAGCCGGTCAATCACAGGGGACGGAAATCAGCCTGGGCGACTTTTACGTCGCATCGGGCAGGAACGTCACGATAAAAGCCGTGTTCGGAGAGCAGGAGGATTCAACCATAAGCTTCGCAGAGGAAGATGATGGGGATCTTTACTATGTAATTGTCAGGAAGGTAGCATATTACGATTACGAAGAAAAAACGCATAAGACATGTGATGAGCCGGTTAAAGCCGGAGATTCACTCGAATATATGGATCGAATTAAAATCCAGGGTGTAATGAAGCCGTGGGAAGGTAAGAAACCTGATAATGAGAGATTTGAATACTCGGGAAAACTCGGAGATCTTCAGTTCACCGAAAACTCACTGACGAAAGTTGATAATACGAATAATACATACGAAGTTACGGGAGAGATTCCTATAATAGAACTTGCGTATGAAGCGAAAACTCAGGGTAAAAGGTGGACTACCCTTGCTGATACTTCATGGTACAAAGCAGGAACCAAGACCTTTGTAATTAACACGACCAAACAGTTGGCCGGTGTGGCAAAACTGTGCAACAACGGGACGGACTTCAAGGGCGTGACAATAAAACTCGGCAAAGATATAAGCCTTGCGAATGTTCCTGAGACCGGAGGAGATGTCTACGAAAGAAGCTGGGTCGGCATAGGAAAGACACATTACCCTTTCAGAGGCACGTTCGACGGACAGGGATATACCGTCAGTCATATGTTCAGGAATTTTGCAAAGGGATACTGCGATGATGCAGGCTACGGCGGCCTCTTTGGCGTTACCGAAGGAGCAGTGATTAAAAACGTAAATGTTGACAGCTCTCCATACACTACTTCTGCCGGAGTTGAGATTGACTGCGGCTTCATCAACGGCGCTTACGGAGGCGCGATAGTCGGCAGTGCTGCGGACACGAAAATAGAGAATTGCAATACCGACCTTGATATGAATAGTGCCCGTCAAGCAGGCGGAATAGCGGGAGAGATTGAAGGCCGTACGTTTATCAGCAACTGTGTGAACAACGGAACTATTCTCGGAACCGATGAAAAAATAGGAGGAATAGCTGCATTCGTCAGACAGAGTGATAATCTGAATGGCATTCCGGAAATTAAAGGATGCGTTAACAAGGGAGAGATTAAGTCTTCTAAATGGAAAGTTGGAGGTATACTCGGAAGCGGAGAATCATATGCTGTTAAGATATCAAAGTGCATCAATGAAGCACCGATAACTACAGAAATGAAAGGAACTTTCTCGAATGCGAATGCTGTGGGAGGTATTTTCGGATACTCCTCCGGCAATCTCAACTGCAGCGAGAGCATAAATAAGGGGGATATCACAGGCAAAATCGTTACATACTCACAGGGCGGAATCGGAGGGACCCTACTTAAAGGAACTATTAGCAATTGCTATAATTCGGGAAATATACATTCGGAAAGCACATCAGCCTATGCAATGGTATCGGGCATTGTAAATCTCGGAACCAACAAGGCGAATATAGCCACTGTTTCTAACTGCTATAACACAGGAAGGGTGTCAGTATCGGATGGATTTAAGACCGATAAAACAGGAGGTGCGATAGCAGTCGGAAACACCACATCCAATATTGTTAAAGGTGTATATTGCACCGATGAATCGGTTGCGGAAATAGACGGTAAAGCCGGAGCGATGGGAGATGTTGTCAGCGCAGCAGACCTGAAAGGATACGGAAATAAGCTGGGAGATTTCTTCGTCAGAGATTTGAATGCTGTCAACAACGGATATCCTGTCCTTATATGGCAGATTAAAGATTTCGTCGGTAAAGTTACGATGAACGCAATCAAGAAAAACAGCGATACCGTATTGACTGCGAGCTGGAAGAGGACAGGCGCAAGCAGTGGCGTGGAACTGTACCGCTCTTTGAAGAAAGACAGCGGATACTCCAGGATTTACACAGGAGCTGCGTCCAACTACAAGAACAGCAAACTGACATACGGAAAAACATATTATTACAAAGCGCGCATTTACCGCACTGTGGACGGAAAGAAGTATTACGGTGGGTGGTCAGCTGTCAAGTCTTATAAGCTGATACCTGCGGCGCCTAAGATTAAGACAATTAAGAACAGCAAGTCCAAGCAGGCGACTTTGACCTGGAGCAAGGTAAACGGAGCGACCGGCTACGAGATTTACAGATCTCTTAAGAAGGGTTCCGGATACAAGAAAATCGCGACCATAAAGAAAGGTAAGACCGTCAAGTATGTCAACAAAAAACTAAAGAAAGGAAAGACATACTACTACAAGATCAGGACATATAAGACCGTAAACAAGAAAAAAGGCTACAGCGCGTACTCTGCAGTAAAGAGTATAAAGATTAAAAAGTAATGAAAGAACTGTTTAACGTATTCAGAAAAGACAGCGGTGCCGCTCACAGGATTATGGCAACCATTCTCGAAGAAGGAATGGCGAATAAAACGCTGATATACGATGGCGAAATAATGTATTGTGCCGGCGCGGAAGAGTTTTATAAAGAGAACCTTGATGAAATAAATGCTGTACGCACCACCGGTGTATATGAAATTGCCGGCAGAGAGGTCTATTGCGAGGTTTTGGAGAAAACGCCTGAACTGATTGTGTGCGGTGCAGGACACGTGGGTGCAGCCTGCATTAGATTTGCCGCAGCACTCGACATGCGTGTTACTTGCATAGAAGACCGGCAGGACTTTGCGGACATCGCAACTAAGATGGGTGCGCACAAGGTTATCTGCGATAAATACGACTCGGCACTGGAGCGAATTGAAGGCGGAGAGAATGTTTATTTTCTTACTATGACCAGAGCCCACGCTTTCGATGAGGTCTGCCTCGAAAAGATACTTCGCAAACAGTTTGCATATGTAGGTATGCTGGGATCTGCAGCTAAGATTAACAAAATCCGCACTGATCTTGAGGAGATGGGTGTCAGCGGAGAGCAGTTTGACAAAGTTCATACACCTGTCGGCCTGGATATTAAAGCGATTACGCCTGAGGAGATTGCGATTGCGGTTATGGCAGAGATCATATCCGTCAAGAATACTGCTAGCACGGCGAATGATGCTTTCACTCATGAACAGCTTGATGCGATTGCATCCGACAAAGGCCATCCTATACTGGTTACCCTGATACGTAAGCATATGTCATCACCGCGAGAGCCGGGAACCAAGATGCTGATTACAAGCGACGGAGAGAAATACGGAACAATCGGAGGTGGTCTGGCCGAAGCGGAGGCACGTAGAACTGCCGCGGAGAATATGGATGATGAGAGTTTCGTCAATCACGTTGCCAAAGTCGGCGATGACAGCACTGCAGAGGACGGAAGCATCTGCGGCGGGGTAGTCGACGTGCTTTTCGAGAGAATAGTATAGATTTCTATTGATTATAAAGGACCGAAGAAGTTTGCAAAAAGCCTTGTTTTTAAGGCTTTGGAGTGATATACTACACAAGCTGTCGCAAATTGAGATTGCGAGAGGAAGGAATCCATCCAAACTCTCCACCCGTTCTTTACAGGTCGGCAGAAGTTTGCACAGCGGAAACGTTTCATAAATTATTACTAGTAATTAGAAAGAGGTACCAACATGAAGGAAGGAATCCATCCTG
>JAFREV010000074.1 GCA_017434685.1 Mogibacterium sp. | reverse complement strand
TGAGCATTCTCTCGTCCTCTCGCTCTCATTATTACAATGAGGAATCCGGCCAGAATACATGCTGCCGTAAATGCCAATGCTACGGCAATACTCTTTGTATTACGCAGGATTCTCGTGCCTACATAAATGATGTCTGCCAGCACGATTATCCCCGAAAAGACTTCGAGCAGTCTGTTGTCCTCAAGTGTGCTTGAAAACCTCCTGTCTATCGAAGCAGCCAGGATATATGCCGCCACAGCGTAGATGCAGGCTACAATAATGCTTTCGGCATAGTTGATGTTCAGATACTCATATCTGTATGTGAGTGCGTTTGAAACGCCGATTCCGACAGATGTCAGTATAATACCTATAAGCCTGAACGCCCTCGACAGCGGTGTGAATGCAGAAGAAGCCGCCTCCGAATATCCTGCGGCGATGTCATCGGCTATGGCATCCTTGACTCTGAGAAGTCTGTCGCCGAGATCTTCCATATCAACTGCCCTGTCCTTATATACATCTTCGAACAGTATGCCGTATGCATTTCTGCGGAACTTTTCTTCATTAACCGGCTCTTCTTTTCTGATTATCCTGTATTTCTTAGGCTCGTACTCGCTTATGGACAGATATCCCTTAGTGGCAAAGTCTATTATGAGCATAAGAATATCTCTGATGCCCACCTCTCCGTCGAATATATATCCGACTGCGTATGGCGGTATGCCGTCGAGCGGCCTGTTTTCGTTTGTTCGCTCAACCTTCGGATCGCGTCCGCCTATAATCCACATCACAGCCAAAATTATGAGCATGATGCCCATAATGTTCAGAATCGCAAGTCTGACCCAGCTTCCGTTAAGGGCTCCTTTCCAGTATCCGTCCGGAAGTTCATCCTTAATGGTAATTGCAAAGTTCTCAGGAATCTTCTCTCCTTTTATGCTGACTTTCTTGTTCGCTTTGTCGCTCTTGAACTCGACTCTGTTATTTACATCCTGCACACCGAACTGGCCTGCATAGCACTGCATATCATCCCACGGGAAATCCTCAGGGAAATCCACATTTATATCGACTTCACCTATCGGCTGCTTCCACTCGGGAAGGAGCACATTGAAGTAGAACATATCCTGTGTGCTGTCCGTGTCTTCGAACTCGCGGATCCTATACTTTATAGTATATTGATGCATGCCCGGAGACAGTTTGTCCGGATCCACTATCGTAACTGTACTGGCTTCCTGCTGTTTGCTCGATGAGTATGCCGCATTTTCCACCTCGAGGTCGGAAATTCTGAAATTGCCGCTCGGTATGGCAAACTCCATACTCTGAACCTGCTCAGGTATATTTACGGATATAAGCTCTGTGACATCATATGAGTGGTCTTTGCTTACCGTAGCATTTAACTCGTATTTCGTAACCTCAAAAGCTCCGCGCTCCACTCCGGTCGCAGATTCGGCGTTTGGAATCTCTTCGGCGCTCGGACCGGGTGCCGCAAAGGCGGTGCTCACAGCTAATATCAGGATGCATGCGAGAGCCGTAAACATTGCTGTTGCTCGTATTAGTATTTTTCTGTTGGTTTCTGTTTTCTTCATTAATATAATCAGCTTTTTATATAAACAGTCGGCACATATTGTAACATCAAACAGAGGCTTTCTTCAAGGCGGATGCTTGAAACTGCATAAGGCAGATTGTACAATCAGATGACAGAGGAGGCCGATTAATATGGGTAAGACTAAAAAGAGAAGCGATTACATCAGTTGGGACGAATATTTTATGGGGATTGCACTGCTCGCAGCCAAGAGAAGCAAGGATCCGAGTACGCAGGTGGGAGCCTGCATAGTGGATAATGCCAATGTAATACTGGCAACAGGTTACAACGGTTTTCCTAAAGGGTGCTCGGATGACGAGTTCCCATGGGACAGAGAGGGTGAAATCACCAAATATCCGTATGTGGTGCATGCGGAATTAAACGCCATCTTGAATGCACAGGGTAAGGATTTGAGAAATGCACGCATCTATGTGGCGCTCTTCCCTTGCAACGAATGTGCCAAAGCCATAATTCAATCGGGAATATCCGAGGTTGTGTATCTTTCGGATAAATACGCAGACACACCGGGCGTTAAGGCATCCAAGCTGATGCTCAGGACGGCAGGTGTTAAACTGACAAAGTTCGAACCGAAGATGAAAGAGCTTGAACTCGATTACCGCGAAGAAAGCCAATAACGGAGTGTCTATATGAAACTGATTATTACAGCACCGAAAGGTAAAATGGCATCTCTTATAGTGGCCAATGCCGCAGCTAGAGAAGAAGTAGAGATTGTAGCCGGAATCGGACCTGCGGGCAGGGATTATATCGGAAGCGATATCGGTGATGTCGCGATGATCGGATATAAGGTCGGTGCGGCTGTAGTCGATGATTTGGAATCCGTGATTGATCAGGCCGATGTGGTATGCGATTTTTCTACAACGGAACTCGGCATGAATGTTCTCGATGCCTGCATCAGACACAGAAAAGCCCTTGTGGTAGGCACAACCGGTTTTACTCCTGAGCAGAGAGAAAAACTTGAGTCCGCAGCTGAGCAGATTCCTATAATGATAGCGGCCAACACCGACAGGATGGTCAATGTCATGAGAAAACTGATCATGGAGGCCGCACGCGAACTCTATGATGTTACGGATATAGAAATAGTGGATATGCACGATAATACGAAACTCGATGCGCCGAGCGGCACCGCCCGCGAGCTTATCGAGTCTATGGGCGAAGCGGTCGGCCGAGACCTTGTCTCGGATGCCGTGTACGGCAGGCCGCTCGGCAGAAATCCTCGCGAAAAAGGAAAAGTCACCTTCCACGCAATGCGCGGAGGTGACACACCATCAAGTCATACCGTATATTTCTTCGGCGAGGGCGAGAGACTTGAGATTACTCACCACTGCCTGAATTGGAAAGGCTGCGCAAAAGGAGCAGTTGATGCCTGTATTTGGATGGCGGATAAGCCGGCCGGCCTCTACGGCATCAGAGAGTCTATGAAGCTTTAGACTTGGCCTCAGCAGCCTCTCTCTTCGCTGCCCTCTTCTCAAGATACGGCAGCGTCACATCTACATATACGAAATTAAGAATAGCTGCGAGCGGGATGGACAGAAGAATTCCGACCACTCCTGCGATATTGCCGCAAACCAGAACCGAAATGAGTATGAGCAATCCCGATACACCGAGGCTGCTTCCGAAAAGTTTCGGTTTTATTATGTATCCGTCCACGAACTGGAGCACCAGAGTGAATACAAAGAATGCCAGTGCGTGCCATGGTTTGACGAGTACCAGTATAAACGCTCCGATTGCACCTCCGATGATAGGTCCGAATGTCGGAATGAGGTTTGTCAATGCCACGATTACGGATATGAGGCCGACATACTGCATTCCCATGAGGCTCATGAATACCGCATTTACAACTCCTACGATCAGTGAATCGAGCAGGCTCGATACGATGTAACTCACGAGTATCTGGTCACAGCGAGAGAAGAATTTAAGCATTCTGTTGAAATACTTCTTCGGTACCAGAGTGCTCAGCAGATGATTAATCCCGCCTTTGAGCCTGTCCTTGGCAGCGAGCATATATACGGAAAGTATGAATGCAATTACCCAGGATAGTATGCCTTTACCGGCTGCCGTTGTCGTGTTAACGACAGTGTTTGCATTTTCGTTAATATATGCCTGAACTCTTTGGGCTATCGCTCCGGATGAACTCATCAGTTTGTCGAGATCAATGCTGTCTCCGAGTCCCCAACTCTCAAGCAGACCTTGCAGAGATGCGAGGTACATGTCAGAGTTATTGACAAGCATCATAAGGCTGTCCATAAGCTGCGGTATCAGTGTTCCGAGCAGGAAGCCTATCACCAGTATTACGATGATTACGGTAATCGCAATCGATATGGTCCAGCGAAGGCCTTCTTTTTTTACCCATTTGAAGACTTTGTAGTAGAACATCTTGGCCAGCGGGTTCATGATATACGCCAGAACGCATCCCATCAACACGACCTTGAAATATCCTATAAATGTTGCGATGCCCTGCGTCACTGCCCCGAAATGAGTAAGCAAAACATAAAAAGCCACCGCAATACATCCGGCGACCGCATATGCATACCATTTTCTTCCTCTGTATTTTTTGTTCATCTATACTCCCGTTTATACTCCCGTTTCCTTCTGATTATCATAAAGAAACATCTCGCTTTACACACTCATTTTACGCTATTTTGCATGTGCATTTCCATAGTCTTTAGCAATCGGAGCAAATTTTTCAATTATGTGATGGGCCGTCCTGATTCCGTCGCAGGCAGCGGATGTTATTCCGCCCGCATATCCTGCGCCCTCTCCACAAGGATATATTCCAGAAATACTACTGACGCCCTCTTCATTTCTGAGTATCCTGACAGGAGATGAACTCCTCGTTTCGGTCGCAAGCACCCTCGCTTCCGGGCTGTCATAGCCCTTTATCTTCCTTGCAAAAGCCGGCACCGCCTCCCTTATCGCAGCTGCGGCAAATTCCGGAAGTGATGCCTCAACGGATTTTGACCCTTCGCTTTTTTCGAGGAAATCCGCCATTCTGCACGAAGGCGGGGAGAAGTTCCTTCCTCCGTTTTCAAAAGCAAGCCTCTCGTACTTCTCCTGGAAGCGAACACCTGCGAGCACGTCATCGGAGCCGAAGTCATCCGTTCTCACATCGCAGAGGATTCCGCTGTTAGCAAAGCCGGAGTCTCTCTTCCTTTCGCTCATTCCGTTTACACAGAGTTCTCCGTCTTTGGTGCTGCACACCACGACTTCACCGCCCGGGCACATACAGAACGAATACACTCCCCGTCCATTGGAGGCCTTATAGTTAATTTTATAGTCTGCGGGCGGTAGTTTACCCATATTCTCTGCCCCGTACTGTGCGGCATCAATTAGTTCCTGCGGATGCTCCATTCGAACGCCGATAGAGAACGCCTTTTGCTGCATCGATGCTCCGGCATCTCTTATCATCTCAAATGTATCCCTCGCACTGTGTCCTATCGCAAGAACGAGTGCGTTTGTTTCGATATAATCCGCATCTCCCGTGCGGACATTGACCGTCCGAACAGCACATAATCCGCCGTCCTTTATCTCAAAACTCTCGAGTCGGGTATTGAATCTTATCTCCCCTCCGAGTTCTCCGATTTTCTTCCTTATATTTACTATGACGCTCCTGAGCACATCCGTTCCTATATGCGGTTTCGCGAGATACATTATCTCATCGCCTGCGCCGGCATCGACAAACTCTCTGAGTACTTTGCGGATAAGTCCGTCTTTGATGCCTGTAGTGAGTTTGCCGTCAGAGAATGTCCCTGCGCCGCCCTCACCGAAGAGCATATTGGCCTCGGGATTGAGCACTCCCTCTTCTCTGAACTTGTCAACGGCAGCCACCCTCTCTTCCATCGAAGGCCCCCTCTCTATGAGAATCGGCTTGTATCCGTGTGCCGCAAGTTCCATCGCGGCGAAGAGACCCGCCGGGCCCGCACCAACTACAACAGGGCGCCCGTGCAGGATTTCACCTCCCGGCTCAGGTGCCCTGATTGATGCTGCTTCAGCCTCTTCATCGACAATATTCAGGTTTGAAATCTTTTTCGGATTCAGGCGTCTGTCCGTCACAAACTCCACCGTATATACAAACTGTATATGCGGCTTCTTTCTGGAGTCAATGGATTTGCGTCTAAGCTCCCATCCGCTTATGTCGCTCTCCGATATCCCTACCCTCTTGGCAACTATGCCCGGCAGAGCATCTGCGGGCATGTCTATGTCTGTTTTAATCTCTGTGATTCTGTATTTCATCCTTTTAGAGAATGTCTTTGCGCCTCGACTCGAGATCTACTCTAATCTCCTCTCCGACGTCAGCACTTGCACGTCCTACGGCACTCGTTTCTTCATTCACGCAAGGGTCTTTTGCTTTTGCAGGTGCCGGCTTTGTGCTCGTATCAATAGATGAAGCATCGCCTATTCCGAGAGATTCAGCCACTATTCCGAGTGTGGATACAGCTTTTGTGATGTCCGTCGGCATGTATATCTTCGTGGCTCTGCCGTCTGCTACATCCCTCAGAGCCTCAAGACCTTTGAGTCTGAGCACGCCCTCGTCTATGCGTGCTTCTTTGAGTTTCTCAAGTCCGTCGGCCTGAGCCTCATATACCAGTCTGATGGACTCGGCTTCACCCTGTGCGAGTGCGATTTTGGCTTCCTTTTCCGCCTCGGCCGCAAGAACCTTAGCCTTTTTGTCACCCTCGGCTCTTGATACTACCGACTCCTGATGAGCCTGAGCCTCAAGCACAGTCTGACGTCTTTCACGCTCAGCCCTCATCTGCTTGGTCATTACTTCTTCGATTTCCTTAGGCGGGTCGATATTCTTAAGCTCAACTCTGTTAACCTTAATGCCCCAAGGGTCCGTAGCTTCATCGAGTATGGCCTCCATCTGTGAGTTTATGGCTTCACGGCTTGAAAGAGTT
>JAFREV010000073.1 GCA_017434685.1 Mogibacterium sp. | reverse complement strand
GCTCGATAACAGCATCAAATATGTCGGAGCTTGTCTCGGCACCCAGTGAGCAATTGATAGCTTTTACATTAACGCCCTCCTGTCTGGCCCTGACGATATGTCTGAAGCCCTTTACTATATCCTCAAGATATCCAGCTCCCTCTGCATCCAATACTCTCACTGCCATCAGCTCAATTTTATCTGATTTTCCGGCCACTCCGGCAGAACCTGTGCCATTATCCGCTGCGGCGGCAATAATTCCCGCACAATGAGTGCCATGACCGTTTTCATCCATTGGGTCGGCATCGCCATCGGAATAGTCTATACCGTGTATACCTTTCTTAAGATTATAGTTATCCGGCGCATCCCACATGCGTTCTTTTAAATCAGGATGTTCGTAGTCAATGCCGGTATCCAGGACAGCTATTACAACGGGATCTCCATCTGCAGCAGGGACAGGTGCACTGGCAACATTTACACCGTGTACATCTTCTCCTCCAAGCTGCCAGGCATCTTTTATATAATTATCATTCCATGCCGGCATGGATTTTGCTTTATATACATAGTTTGGCTCTGCAAATTTAACACTTTCGCTTTCCTGAAGCTTTTCAACCAGTTCGTCAGTTGTAAAGTCATTTGATGAGACCACACCGACAACCAAGTCATTTTCAGCCTTGTCTTCCGTGCCTATTACTATGGTCTCATCAATGGAATAATCTCCGGAAAGGGCCTCATCCAGTATCCCGGACTGCGCTTTTTCAAGGATTTTCTCCTGCGCCTTCTCAGTCTTTGCTTCTGAAGCCTCTGAGGGCATCTCTCCCTCTTCATAAAGCACCACAACCTGATTGTCAGCAGCCTCTGCGGCCGCATCGTTCTCAGTCTGAGAGATACCGGTATTCTCTGCCATGGCATATGGCACCGGAAGCAGCCACGCCATCACCGTTATCAACAGAACAGCTATAATCCTTTTCTTCATCATCCTTCACATCTCCTTATAAAAATATAAACGGCATCGGGCTACCGCAAACTATCTGCGGTAATTCAAAATGTCGTTTTTCCTGCTTGAATTATCCTCTCTGCTATGTCGCTGAATTGCAACTATACCTTTGTTATCAACATTGTAGCATTGTAAACCTGGTGTTCGTCAACCGTCAGGGACCAATCATCTGATTCCCGGCATTTTATGCCGCATCTTCACCGGCACTATGTATTTCCTCCGTCGTATAATTCTTTCGGTTCAATATAAATGGGCTGTCTGTCTTCTCGGAATGATATCTTGCGTCTATCAATCCTTCATCGATTCCTCCTTTATAAGGGTTCCCTCTCCCTCGGCACCGAGCACGTGCATGCCTTTTTCGTCATATCTTCTTATCTCTATTCTGTCAGGATATATCTCACATACTGTACATGTCAGGCTTTCGTCTGCTGCTTTGTGGTCAGACACTACATTCATGGCACTGGCTTCAACAGTGTATATGCTTGCGGTTTTGGCAATTGCCATCCTCTCGACAGATCGCTTTTCTTCGCATACATACTTTTAGTCATCTTTGCAGTTTGCATGTTCGAAGAATGCGAGATAAAAGAAACGCAAAGCACCAAGTTGCTTAAAGGCTTGACTTGCTTTGCCGCGTGCATGATGCTCGTTATGTCATTTATGTTTGTGCGCAATCGCATGGTTTTCGATGAAAAGATTGAATACGCTCAGGCACATAGTGACAGCAAATGGCTTCTTCTTCCGAATCTGCCTTATCCGGATTATGTATATAAGGGCTCGCAGGGACGCATCACAGAAATATTCGATCGCGAGTTCAAAATCTACTACGGTATAGACGCAGATACTTTTATTAGTTTGGCACCTTATCAGCAGTGGAAGGAGTTTGTATATCCAAGCCCTGATAAGTCAAAGGATTCTGAGAAGTAAGAACTCTTTTAGCGTACTGTATCAGATTATGCCCAGATTGTAGACATAACTATCTCTTCTGTAGGTCTGCCTGATTCTTTTTCGCACCTTCTTCGTTACATACTTATTTTTATACTTCCAGACATATTTGCCTTTTACTTTTACCCTTTTCCACTTAACCCTTTCTTTGACGCGTTTGTTTACATACACATATTTCGGATATGGGCAATGCTCAGACATATAGAAGTGTCTCCTGCCTTTAGAGTCCACTGTATGATAAATGTTCTCTGCTTCGTTTGGAGTTTTAATTCTGATTACTGCATCTGGAGAACCGTTCTTGTTATTGTTGCAATTCCATTTTCCGCTATATTTTTTCATGTCCTTGTTAACATACGGCAGTAAGTTTTCACTGTTCCAGTCGAGAGCGACTATCAGGTTGTTTGGCTGTTTCTTAGGATTATCCTGATAGGCACTGAGAAGCAGGTAGACATATTTTTCATCAGCATCCATGGCTTGGAACGTCCCCGGATATTTCGCGCCTATTTTCGTCTTTACGAATCCGATGACCTTGAACTTCGGATCCAGGATAAGTATATCGTGTGTTTTTCTCTGCAATGCCAAAAAACAATCGTACCTCGGTATATATGCTATGGCTGCAAGACCGTAATATCCGTCTGAATTCTTTACCTTCCACTTACCCGCCGCAGAATAATTGGTTTTTACTTTGCTGATCAGCTTAAGAGTTTTTGCGTTGATCGTGACCACTTCACATCTTCTGGCTTTTCTTCCTATTACGACCAGCCTGTTCCTTTTCTTGTCGTAAGCCATTCCGTTTCCGTGATGTACGTCCACAACCGGTCCTCTTTTTACAACTTTTCTGTCCTTAAGTCTGAGTTTCAGAATCCGCCCTTTCTGATTTGAGCTTGACACCATCAGGTAGTACACATATTTTCCGTCTGTGCACCCTCCTTGTACAACCGAATAGCCTTCTCTCTTTTCCTTTAAAAGAGTTCTCAGGTTTATACCATAGTTCTTTCCTTTTATGCTTCGATTCTTAAGCCTTCTTATTTCCTTATCATTAAAGTTAATCTCATAGCCGGCGTCCTGACTCTCTGTCTTCTTCACGGCCGGCTCCTGATCTGCGGCATATCCCATCGTGAAAGCAAACATGTCCGTTGACACGGCAAAAGACATCAAAAGAACTATGCATACTATTTTTTTCTTTAACAGTATTTTTGCAGTTGCTTTTGCCTCTCTTGTTTTTGCAGTTCCGAGTCTTTTCATGTCGCTTTGCATTCCTGCTCTTAAGTCGCTTTCTTCTCTCTCACATTATCATCATTATAGTTATTATGCAATGTGAATTTGCGTGCATTTATCAGTGGTGCAAAGGGCGTCAGATTGCAGTGTTTTGAACCGCTTGCAACTTGCAAACACGGGCATATATGAATATACTAAAGGAAACTTGAAAAGCTTAAAAGTGAAGGGAGAAACCCGCTTGTATTCTATTATTGAGCACCTGTATGCTGCAGCAAAACTTCATCCGAAAAAGAGCGCCTACATAAAAGGATCGGACGCTCTTTCTTTTGAAGAACTGGCATCCGATGCAGAGGCCGCAGCGAGTATGATTATAAAGACAGAGAAGCCGGGACGCCCCGTCGCGGTTCTCGCATCCCGCAGTTTTTTAACACCGGCATGTTTCCTCGGAATAGCAATGGCCGGCTGTTTTTATGCACCGATGGATCCTGATGCTCCCGATGCCAGGCTGCGTCAGATATTGGACGTGGTCAAGGCCGACACCCTTATGGTGGACAAGGCGCATTTGGACAGGCTTGAGCCTCTCGGTTTCAAGGGAAACATCATCCTGATGGAAGATGCCGTAAGCACAGACATTGATAAGGAAGCTATATCTCGTTCTATGGAGAACATCACCGATGATTCTCCGATATACGTGCTTTTCACATCGGGTTCAACAGGAGTTCCGAAAGGAGTGCTGAACTCACACCGCGCCGTGCTCTGCTATTTGGACGGTCTCAACAATGTAATCGGACTCAATGACACGGACATCATCGGCAATCAAGCCCCGTTCGACTACATAGCCGCCATACGCGACCTGTATCTGCCTCTCGTCACGGGAGCCACTACAGTCATGCTCGACCCGAGTGAATTCGCCATGCCGAAAAGGCTCATAGCCAAACTCGGAGAAGCAGGAGTCACCACTCTCTGCTGGAGTTCGACAGGACTTGAGATTCCGGCCAAGCTCGGAGCATTCGATTCTGATGAGGGCGATGAGGAAATTAAACTGCCTCCTCTTAAGAGAGTCGTCTACTCAGGTTCCGTGATATCCAATCCGCTGCTCAGAAAGTGGCAGGATGCATTTCCGGACACCGTATTCATCAACCAGTACGGTCCGACCGAGGCTACGGGTTCATGCTCATATTACATAATCGACCATCCGGTTGAAGCCGACGAAGTAATCTCCATCGGCAGACCGTATAAGCACTATCAGATGATGCTTCTCGATGCGGATGATAAAGAGCCTGCACTCGGAGATACCGGAGAGATTTGCATCAAAGGTCCGGCGCTTGCACTCGGATACTACGATGCACCGGAGCAGACAGCATCATGCTTCATGGATAATCCTCTCGAGACTCACTACCGGGAGAGAATATACAGGACGGGAGATATAGGACGTATCGATGCAGACGGCAACTACTATTTCCTCGGAAGAAAGGACCGTCAGTTCAAACACCTCGGCCACAGAATAGAACCTGAGGAACTCGAGCAAAAGACAATGCTGATTGACGGTATCACAGCATGCATGTGCGTGTATAACGAAAAAGAGAAAAACATTTACCTCTTCTATTCAGGCACGGCAGACAAAAAGGGCATAGCCCTCGCACTAAGGGAAGAACTCCCGTCATACATGGTGCCTCGCAAAATAGTCTGCCTCGATGAGATGCCACGCCTGCCGAACGGTAAAATAGATAAGAAGGCTGTTGAGGCTATGGCAGTAAAATAGCTGCCTGCTTATACAGCAAAACTGATAATTGGCCAATAAATAGTGAAGATGAAAAGGAGATTTATCAATGGAAGAATTAATGGAAATCCTGGAAGGCATGAGGCCTGATATTGATTTTGCAAACGAGACGAGTCTCGTAACAGACAGGCTTCTTGAGTCATTTGACATCATAAGCCTTGTTACCGAAATCAACGACGAATTCGACGTAAAGGTTAAACCGGCGGATCTGATACCGGAAAACTTCGATTCGGTTGAAGCTATGTGGGCGCTGATTGAACGCCTTCAGGACGAAGACTTCTAGTCATGTTAAAAGTGCAGGATTTGGTTGGCATATCCAAGCAGATAAACACACCTGCCTATGTGTTCAGTGCGGGTGAGTTTAAGACGCGTGCAGAGCAGACGACCGAGATACTCGGGCCGGATGTAAATATCTGCTACTCGATAAAAGCCAACCCATTTTTGTTGTCCGCACTTCCTGATGAATTCTCCAAAGTCGAGGTATGCAGCCCGGGAGAACTCAGTATATGCATGGCCCTCAGAGTGGATCCTGAGATGATAATCTATTCCGGGCTCAACAAAGGGCCTGAGGATGTGGCAAGCGCCGTGGACTACGGCGTCGGAGTTCTCACTGCAGAGAGCAGCCTTCATCTTAAGTATATAAACGAAGCAGCGGCACAGAGAGGCGTAAAAGCCAAAGTGCTGGCCAGGGCATCTGCAGGCAGTCAGTTCGGAATAGACAGGCACGAGCTTCCGTCCGTTTTGGCAGCTCACGCGGATTATCCTAACATCGAGTTTGTCGGTCTCCACTTCTTTACGGGAACGCAAAAGCGCAAATCAAAAGAAGTAATAAAGGAACTAAACTATCTCGAAAGATATATCGATGAACTCAGAGAGGCTTCGGGGCTCGCTCTTCCGAGGATAGAATACGGAGCAGGCCTACCGGCATATATGTTCTGTGACAGCGATTTAAAGACTCAGGACGATGCATGGGCTGCGGAGCTCGATATGCTGCGTGAGATCGCAGAGCCTCTCAGACAGCTCGCAAAAAAATCCGAACTCACCGTTGAGATGGGAAGATTCTTTGCTGCATCATGCGGACACTACTTCAGCAGGGTGGTCGATTCCAAAGTCAACGACGGCGTCAGATATGTGATTATAGACGGCGGCTCTCACCAGGTCAGATACTACGGGCAGATGCAGGGCATGCAGCTCCCGTTTACCGACATCGCAGATCCGGATGAAGTCGGAAAGGAGCCGGTTGCTGCCGCTTCGGATAACGACGGATGGACTGTCTGCGGCAGTCTCTGCACCACAGCGGATGTACTCGCCAGGAATGTGGATTATCACCGCAGCGAGTTTGCCGGCGGCGAGGTATTGGTATTTCACCAGGCCGGTGCATATTCACTTTATGAGTGTATGTCGCTGTTCCTGAGCCGCGATATGCCGAGCATTTACATCATGGAATCCGATGGCTCACTCAAAGAATACAGAAGCCGCATCGACACCGACATTTTCAACAGGCAGCAGTAAGCAAATCGCCCCCGGGACCTGATCCCGGGGGCGTATTAGTTTGATTATGTTTATGTTTTTATGGCGGTCTTTTTATTTAAGCTTTTATGACGTTCTTTTTAGGACGGTCTGTGATATCTCATTACATAGCTCTGGCTTGATGACCTCGCGCCCATATTCAAATACGCGGTGCCTTTGCCCGGTCTTACTGCTATGGCGTCCGGTCCCCATACGTTCGAGACGCTGGATGTGCAATCGACTATTGTATTGTCTCCCATATACATAGACATATGTCCGCTGTTGTTGTCGGCAGCGTACCAGACGATAACATCTCCCGGCTCCAGATCGTTTATGCTGAGGTTCCTGCACAGTCCGACTTTGTCCCAGCAATGATAGTGGGTGAAGTTGGTATTTTCCAAGGCCAGGCAGTTGCTGCCTGTCTGACATTCACGCAGAATCTCAGGATCTTCAGCACCGTGTGCGTATGCTGCGTGGACGAAAGTCATACAAACGTACGTCTTCTCATATCCCTTTGGCTTACGGTATTTGACCGGTCCGCAGTTAGTGCCGCAGAAGTAGCATCCGACCTTGGATGTCTGCGGTTTCTTACCGTATGAGAACGAGTCGTCTGCTGCGATCTTGATGGCCCATGAGATTGCGGCTCTGACGCCGTCTCCCGACCATACTGCGTAGAGATCTACGTTATCTCCCTTTTTACCCAGATCGGAAACCTCGGCTTGATCCAGGTAGGAAGCGAAGTCTTCCTCGGATGTGGCCCATCCCAGGAACTCATGGTCGCCGTTCTTAAACGGGTTGGCCTCTAAGTCCACAGTGTCTCCGGTTTCGATTATCTGCCTCTTAACCTCGGTCTCACCATCTGCGTTTGTCGAGTGGTATGTGACCGTATATGCATCGATGGCCTTGACTGAGACTTTTACGTCTTTCTGCGTCTCTTCATATGCGCCGTTGCCGATCTGCTTGATGGTAATCGTCGTTTCTCCCTCTCCCTTAGGTACAATATTTCCCTTGGAATCTACGCTGGCGATCTTAGGATCGTTGCTGACGTAGCTGAGAGGTTCTCCCGATGTCGATTTGGCTTTAATCTTGGCATCGAGTCCCGGGAATGTCATGCTGACTTTCTGTCCGGATTCGATTTCCTGTTGTTTTCTTTCGACGTATTCCACTTCAACACGTGCTCTGTTTTTATAACCATCGCCTTTTTCGATTACGTTAAGTATGCTTACTTTGCCGTCTTCGACATACTTGGCCGGAACCTTGAGTTTGAAGTTTGTTTCCCTGCCTGTGTTAGGCATCTGTTTCTTTGCGATGGTTTTGAGTCTGTGCTTAAGCAAAACCTCCTGGCCCTGTGCTTTGGCTACGCTTCCCTCTACGAAAGTAGCCTCTTTGTTATTGGTTATCAGGCGTGTGTTATATACCTCAAATCCGTCATCGTCTTCGGCATAAACGAAAACGTTGCTGAACATAAGGACTATTCCCATTATTAAGATCAGAAACTT
>JAFREV010000072.1 GCA_017434685.1 Mogibacterium sp. | reverse complement strand
CTAATTTGCCGATTAATAAAGCGCTCTTAAAATTCATTTTCGTTCTGCTTCTTTGCTTTCTTTCAACTCTTTCGCTTTCTCAAAAACTCCTAATTACTCACAATAATAGCAAAACCGTGCCGAATGTGTCTACTCGTTTCGGCAAGTTCACACATCATAAAACCCCTTCGTCAGAACCTGTCTGTCAAAAGGGGTTCTCTGCATTTTCAGCTTGCATCCTTTGCCAGAAGTGCCGCGCCGTATGCTCCTGCATACCTCCCGTTTGGCATCGCACTTACATTTCTGTTTATCTTCTTGCTGAGAAGTTGAGCGAAGAATTCGTTATCGCTGAATCCTCCGGTTACTATGACAGTATCCTGAAGTTCCTTTCTCTGCACCAGTGTAGCGACCTTGAGTGCTACCGAGTCGATAACTCCTGCAGCGAGGTCTTCACGGCTTCTGCCTTCTCCCATATAGTTGATGACCTCTGATTCCGCAAACACGGTGCAAAGCGAACTTATCGCAATCGGTTTGCCTATCTTGGCAAGCTCAAAGAGTTCCTCTATCGTAAGTCCGAGTCTGTTGGCCATTACCTCGATGAATTTGCCCGTGCCCGCAGCGCATTTGTCGTTCATCAGGAAGTCAACGGGTTTGCCGTTGACTACATTTATATACTTGGTGTCCTGCCCGCCTATGTCTATGATGGTGCAGTCCTCACCCTTCATCTCAAATCCGCCTCTTCCGTGGCAGCTGATTTCGGTGATTACCTTATCCGCATATTCAACGCTGATTCTGCCGTAGCCCGTAGCCACTATCTCGGCATCGCTGATGTCCCCGAATTTCTCTTCGAGGTTCTCTTTGATGATGCCGGCTGTAATCTTGCTGTTCCAGCCCGTAGGCAGCACCTCAAAGACAGGTTCCTTGCCCTCTTCGAGCACGCAAACCTTCGATGCCGTCGATCCGATATCAATTCCAATATACTTTTTCATAATTCTCCATTTTCATTTATTGACACACGCAGGAGTATTTAGGGTAGCAAAGACTTCCCGAAGCAAACTATCCGTAGCGATGCCTGGTGTTATCAAAGGTGTTGTTGAGACCGCTGATCTCGAGATATCCGAGTTTCTCCTCGGAAGCTATTCGTTTTATATCCTCTACGTCTTCTCCTTTTACCAAAAGAGAAACTCCGCAGCAGACGCTGAGTTCTCTCGGTGTCGGACTTATCTGAGCGTACATGTTCTTGCTCTTAAGCGAGCGATACATCGCAGTCGCGTCCGTGTGATTCTGAAACAGTACGTAATAATGTAAATAGTCTTCCATAATCTATCGCCATGCCCGAAGGGGCCTTTCAGAAATAATAGGGCGGAACGCCTCCGCCCTATTGTATCATTTTCGGTGCCCGATTTCGACGCTGCGTCAGGACAATTCATCTTAACCGAGCATCTCGATGAATGCACCGATTCTTGTCTTGAGCTGCTGAGCGTCGTTGTCAGTGTAGTCTGTCTCGAGACCGAGGAATGGGATTCCCTCTGCCTTGCATCTTTCCTCGAGGCTTCTGCCTTCGATGTCGTATGTCTGGCAGAACATGAGGTTAACATCGATAACTCCGTCAGCCTTGCTGTCCTTGGCGAGTCTGATAACATCGTCAGCTCTTGCTGTGTTCGGAGTGAAGCATGCGCAGTTGATGCCCATGTATCTGTTTGCGATGTTCTGAACCATCTCATCCAGAGTGCTTCCGCTCTCGTCAACCTGGTTCTCGAAGTATCTTGTACCTGTGCAGGTTTCTTCGCAAACTACTACACCGCCGCTTGTCTCGATGAGGTTGTGGAGTTTCCAGTTAGGAATAGCCATTGGAGTTCCTGTGATGAGGATTCTCTTCTTGCCTTCTGCAACGCTTACGCCGTCTGCAACTCTCTGCTCGAGTTCGTCACACAGTTTGTTGACCATTGTAGCGAATCTTTCCGGATCGTCGTAGTATGCAATCTGTGAAATGAGCAGTGTGTCTGTTCCGGAAATAGGAACGCATGCGTTTCTTCTGAGGCTGTAAAGTCTCTCGAGAGCTTTTCTCTTGTTGTTAATCTTCTTGATGTTCTCTGCGAGGTTCTCCGCAGTAACTTTGTTGCCTGTGGTCTTCTCAACTACCGCGATGAGATCTTTGATCTCGTCAGCCCATTTGAGATAGTCTTTGTCTCTTTTCATCTGCGGCAGATCCATTACGTGCAGAGGTACATCAGTGCCGAGGATCTCGTATGCTTTTTTCTTTCCGTCGCATGTTGTCTCTCCGATGTAGACATCAGCCAGTCTGTAGAACGGGCAAGTCTTGTCGAATCTTGCACCCAGCATAGCCTTGATCAGCGGGCAAGTGTTGGCAGGCAGATATCTCTCGCCGCCCGGTACCCAGAACTGCGATCCGGCGCAAAGTCCTGTTGCAATTCCGCCTGCTGCGAAGATAACTTCGTCAGGTACGTATGCACAGAATGTGCCGAATACTTTGCCGCCGTTCTTTCTGAACTCTACGAGTTCGGAAGGTCTGAGGCCGTGTACATCCGCGAGTACCATATCGAAATAGTCCATTGCTGCAGGTCTGTTTTCCTGTGACATGAATACATCGCCGATTGCTCCCGGAAGCACTTCGCAAAGCATGTCGTGCATCTCGAGGTTCATTCCGAGTTCTTTCCACATTTGTTGATTATCAGCCATAATATAATCTCCCTTTTTATAAACAAAAAATAGCTACAAAACAGGATGATGAAACCCGAGGCATTTCTGCCACGGGTTCCCTTCCCTCTGTAACTAATTCTACATCTCATATTTTGCCGCTTAAAATAGATAAAATCTATACTTAAGCTCTGCATCATTAAAAAATTTTAGTTTTCTATCGCCGGCAGGCTATGCTTTCAGAGCATCATCCGCCTTAACGGTGCGGCGTTTGATTTTCTGAGTCGTTGTCTTTTCAAACGGCTCTTTACGGATATAGACCTGTTTGATGCGTTTGTAGCTCGGCATTTCAGCGCTTATCTTTTCGATGTCTGCATCTGCAATGGCTTGTATCTCAGCTACGCTCTTGCCTTTGACTTCCGGAGCCTCCGAATCGAACACGATGTGTGCCACGAGCCTGTAGTCGTCGCCTTCTTCCTCACCCATGATTACGTTCTCTGCAACGTATGGGATTTCGTCGATGAGAGATTCGATCTCCTCAGGATAGATGTTCTTTCCGTTCTTGAGAACGATTACGTTTTTCTTACGACCTGTCAGGAAGATATATTCCTCTTCATCGATGCGGGCGAGGTCGCCTGTGTTGAACCATCCGTTGACAAAGACTTCTCTGTTGGCATCATCGTCATCGAGGTATCCCTTCATGATGTTAGGTCCTTTGGCGTAGAGTTCTCCGATTCCGTCTTCATCAGGGTTGTTTATCATGACTTCAACACCCGGCATGGCGTGTCCGACCGAGCCCGGTTTTCTGTAGAAATAACTCTCAGAGGCTATGGTCGGCGCGGTTTCCGTAAGGCCGTAGCCCTGAACTGTCAGGATACCGAAGTCAGTTGCATAGTCGAGTATCTTCGGATCGAGTGCAGCCGCTCCGCTGATAAGAAATCTCAGTTTGCTGCCGAGGCCGTCGATTACATCTTTGAAGAGTTTGCGCCTGACATCGATTCCGACTTTCATAAGCGCCTTGGAAATCTTGCGGCCCGTCTCCAGTTTGGCGAGTTTGCCTTCCTTCTCTGCTGTCTTGAGAACCTTATTTATCATGGACTCAATGATGAGCGGCACACAGAAGAACGCTGTGACGCCGTACTCCTTGAGTTCTTTTTGTACATATTTGAGACCGCTGCAGAACACGTTGGTGGCGCCGTTGCTGATGAACATGAGCACGCCCTGGTTTCCGAATGCGTGGTGCAGAGGCAGGAGTATCATCTCAACGTCGTCCTCGTATATAGGCTCGACTTTTCTCATAGCAGCTATGGTCGATGCGATATTGCGCTGAGTAAGCTGTGCTGCCTTGGCCGTTGCCGAAGTACCCGATGTGAACAGGATAATATCCACAGCATGCTTGTCGATGACCTTGAACTCTGATTTAAACTTGTCTATGAGTGCAACATGCTCAGGCATTTTCTCCTGACTAAAGTCACTCATCGGTATGAGTTCGGATATATTTACTCCGCTCTTCTTAACTTCAGCAGCGATTTTTTCAAAGTCCATCTCGAGGCTTTCGTCATAGATGATCGCATCGGCCTTGCACTTGATGAGGGAATTGATGATTTCCTCTTCCGGCAGACCTTTGTCCAGCGGCACCACAACTCCGACATTGATGACCGTAGCATAATAAGCTACGAGCCAGTGGTATGAGTTTGGTCCGATTACAACAATCCTCTTGTCCTTGAGTCCTTTGCTGATCAAATATGCTCCGAGCGCATCGAGATCCTCTCTGAATTTATTGTAGGTAATCTCAATCTTCTGAGTTTTGTCTTCATTTTTATATATGAAGCCTACGTTGTCGCCGTACTTATCTGCGACAAAATCCATTATCTCTTTTAAGTCCTGAAATTCAATATCGTATTTGCATTTGTATTTTCTCATTGTTCGTCCCCCTCGTCCCTATTGTACTCCAGCTCCGGAAATATTCCAATGCTGCGGGCTAATATGCCGTGAACGTGTGCGATTAATGTTCCGTAATTCGTAATCGGAACGCTCTGCACTGACGCTGATTTAACGCGGTATCCAACTTCGCGTTCGTTAAGCATGCATCCGCCGCAGTGCACTACGAGTGCGTAATCCGTCAGGTCTGACGGGTAACCGCCCCCGCTGGTCATTTCAAATTGTATATCTTTTCCGGTGAAATCCGAAATCCATTTCGGTATCTTGTCTCTTCCTATATCCCCGCACTGTCTGTGGTGCGTGCAGCCCTCGGCAATGAGAACCTTGTCCCCGTCCTTGAGTTTTTTTATCGCGGCAATCCCTCGCACGGCTTCTTCAAGAAGTCCTTTGTGCCGCGCCATCAGTATCGAAAATGAAGTGAGCGGTATCTCAGGCGGAACTATCTTGTCTACTTTGCCGAAGACCTGGCTGTCCGTGATTACGAGAGCCGGGCGCGCCGAAGGTCCGAGCCTTTCGAGCGTCTCTGCGAGTTCCGAGTCTCGGACCACAACAGCAGACGCCCCCGCATCGATTATGTCCCTGATCGTCTGCTGCTGAGGCAGGATAAGCCTGCCTTTCGGCGCCGCCTTATCTATCGGCACCACCAGCAGCACGATGTCTCCTTCTTTTATTTTATCCGACACGAGAGGAATCTCCTTTTCCGCCGGTTTAAGCGCGGCAATTGTATTCTTCAGCTCCTCAATTCCCTCGCCAGTGACTGCACTTGTCTTCACAACAGGAGCCTTAAATCCGGATTCTTTCCCGTCTCCGCTTATCACTCCCCAAGCCGCAGCATTCTTTTCACCCGCCTTTTCACCGAGATCGGATTTATTCATCACAATAACATAAGGCAGTTTGCGCTCATCAAATAAAGCGAGCAATTCCAAATCGCATTGCTTCATCCCTTCGGTCGAATCCACAATCAGCACAGCTATGTCGGTCTTTTCGAGTATGCGCCTCGTTCTCTCTACTCTTAGTTCTCCGAGGCTTCCGCTGTCATCAAAGCCCGGCGTGTCTATCACGACAACCGGCCCGAGCGGAAGTATCTCCATGGACTTGGTAACGGGATCCGTCGTCGTTCCCTTTACATCCGAAACAACGGCGACCTCCTGTCCGGTCACCGCATTTACCACGCTCGACTTTCCGGCATTCCTCCTGCCGAAAAAACCTATATGTACACGTTCGCCACTCGGCGTTTGATTTAATCCTGCCATTTGTATTCCTCCCAAATGATTATACACTATTATTTAATTATGCAAGTATAAAAACGGCCCCGGGCGTAAGCCCGGGGCATTGTCAATGCAAGGGAGATTGCATCTGTATTCATGTTCCGATTTTTGTTCCTGTCTGCAAGGAATTACTTCCTTTCAGCAAAGATTGTCTTTCCGCAGTTTCTACGTAACTACTTCGAGGAATGACGGAATCAGCTCGCCTTCATAGTAGAAGAATCCTCTGCCGAGTTCATCAACTGTCCACTGACGCTTCGGATTGTCAGGATAAGCTGCATATCCGCCTGCGTATGTCTCGATTCTGTTGCCTGATGGCTCGAAGAAGTAGATTGTCTGTCCGCGAGTGATTGCGTGACGAGTAGGACCTACGTCTCTCTTAACTCTGTTCTTACCAATCAGGTCAGCAGCGTGTCCGATTGCATTCCAGTCCTCAAGATAGAATGCGTGATGGTGGATTGTATTTGGCTTCTCGTACTCAACGAAAGCGATGTCGTGAGCTTTGTTGCCGCCTGTCAGCCAGTAAGCGAAAGGCTTTCCGTCAGGTGTGTTGCAGTACTCAGGATAGAACATTCCGAGAACTTCAGTGAAGTATCTTACTGCCTCTCCGATGTTTGGTCCGTAAAGCAGAAGATGGTCGAATCTCTGAGCCTTCATGCCGCGAGGCGGGTCGATCCATGGATCCGGATTGAGAAGCATAGGAATGTTCTCAGCCATATCTACTTCTGCATAGAGCTCGATTCTGTGGCCTGTGCAGAGTGTGAATCCGTATCTCTTGCCGTAGCCCGGCTGCTCATCGCTTGCGATGTCTACAGGATAGCCGAATTCCTCTGTAGCTGCTTTGAGTTCTTCGAGAGTCTCAGCATCTGTTACCTTGAATGCAACATAGTCGAAACCGGATTCCGGTGCAGCTCTCAGAACTACCGAGTGATGATCAAACTCATCAAATGTCTTGAACATCACGCGTCCGTCGGATGTCTTGCCTACTACGTCGAGGCCGAGCACATCACGATAGAATGCAACTGACTCGTCGAGATTGGTTACTCTCATCTGGATTAATCCCGGACGGATTGTCTTAGTAATAGCCATAGTTGTCCTCCTTTTTATTAGTTCATCGTTTATTAGGGATCTCTTTTTATGCCTTCTCCAGCAATATATTGCTTGAAGGTTTTACACAGCATGCAAGTACAATGCCTTGCGATTCTTCCTCCTCGGTAACGTGCCTTCTGCTCATTATTTTGAATGTCACGTACTCTCCCTCGAGGATTTTCACCTTGCATATTCCGCAGCCTCCACCTTCGCATCCACCCTT
Organism: Mogibacterium sp.; assembly: GCA_017434685.1. Taxonomy (GTDB): domain Bacteria; phylum Bacillota; class Clostridia; order Peptostreptococcales; family Anaerovoracaceae; genus Crickella. The sequence goes on along the minus strand of JAFREV010000072.1, from coordinate 3,301 downwards.
GAAAATGCTCCGGCCGCTTTTGTGCATAGCCCCGAATATGCTTTCATCGTCTCTGCCGATGTAAGTTGTTCCTGATTCGGCGTCTTTGATTTCATATGTCATGGCGCTACCTCAGTTAATCTCGTTAAGCGATAACTATTTCTTTTGTGAGAGTTGGTAAGCAACATCGATAATCATATCCTCCTGTCCGCCTACCATTCCTCTTCTTCCGAGTTCCACGAGTATGTCTCTCGGATCGAGTTTGTATTTCTTTGCTGCATCATATACGTGGAGCAGGAAACTCGAGTATACGCCTGCGTAGCCGAGCATAAACGAGCCGTTGTCTATAATCTGCGGTCTTTGCATAATCGGATCCACCGCTTCCGCGGCCACATCCATGAGTCCGTAGAAATCTACATCTCCGGTGTCAACTCCGGCTCTCTTGAGAACTCCTGCGAGAACCTCGAGCTGCGTATTGCCCGATCCTGCGCCGAGTCCCCTTAGCGTTGCGTCGACATAAGTCGCACCCGCCTCAACTGCCGCCAGCGAGTTTGCAACTGCCATACCCATATTGTTATGAGCGTGGAAACCTACAGGAATCTTTACAGCCTCCGCCACAGCTTTGATCCTGGCTGCCACATCCTCAGGGAGGAGGTAGCCTGACGAATCCGCCATGTTGATGTAGTCGGCTCCGTAGCTTTCCATCTTGAGAGCTTCCTCTACTATCCTCTCGACAGGTGCCATATGGACCATCATCAGGAAGCCCACTGCCATCATATCCAGTTCCTTGGCTGCGTATATGTGCTCTGCCGATACGTCCGCCTCTGTCACATGAGTGGCAACTCTTACGACATCGGCACCCGCTTTCTTTGCGTTCTTGAGATCGGCTATAGTTCCGATACCCGGGAGCAGCAGGACTGCTACCTTGCCGTTTTTGACTTCCTTTGCAGCTGCACCGATGAGTTTCAGTTCATCAGTTTTCGAGAAACCGTAGTTGAAACTCGAGCCGCCGAGGCCGTCGCCGTGAGATATTTCGATTATCTCAACGCCGCTTTTGTCGAGTCCTTTGGCGATTTTCGCTACCTGTTTAGTATCGAAGCTGTGTCTGACTGCGTGACTTCCGTCGCGGAGTGTGGTATCTACAAGTCTTACTCTTCTGTTCTTCATTACTTGTTACCTCCTTCCGCAAGCATTCTCTCGGCAATCTTCTCAGCTGCTGCAACGGCTGCCGAATTGATGATGTCAAGGTTTCCGGAATATGCCGGCAGGAAATCCGCCTGTCCTTCCACCTGTACTATCGTTGTCACTTTGTCTCCTTCCATCGTAGGCGGCACCCTGAGTTGATAACCCGGTACATAAGACTTCAGATCCTCAACCATTACTAGTATGGATTTTTCGATTTTCTTGAAAGGAACCTGCTTGTCTTTAACCCTTACGTGGATGGTGTTGGTCATCATCAGCGGAGGCTCTGCAGGGTTCAAAACTATAATCGCCTTTCCCTTCTCTGCACCGCCGACCACTTCGATGGCCTTGCTTGTAGTCTCTGTGAATTCGTCCATGTTGGCTCTCGTACCCGGGCCCGCGCTCTTGCTCGATATGCAGGCAATTATCTCCGCATATTCCGCACCGGCAACTCTCGATACCGCGTGCACGATAGGAATCGTAGCCTGTCCTCCGCAGGTAACCATATTGATATCCTGCTCGTCGGCAAGTTTATCCAAGTTTACGAGAGGTACGCAGTACGGTCCGATGGCCGCCGGAGTCAGGTCGATCGCTACGATGCCGTTCTCCTTGAGCTTAGGTCCGTTGAACTTAAGATGAGCGGCAGCGCTTGTTGCATCGAATACGATTCTGATATCTTTATCGCCGTCCTTAATAAGTCCGTCTACGCCTTCTATCGTCGTCGGAACTCCGAAGCCTCTGGCTCTCTTAATGCCCTCCGACTCGACGATTCCCGCCATCATGGCCATTTCCAGATTCTTGCTTCGGAAGATCTTGTACATAAGATCCGATCCGATATTGCCGGGGCCTATAACGCCCACTTTGATCTTGTCTGCCATGTCTTACTCCTTCATCGTTTCAGTAATAGTTTCTATATGTCTCTATACGAAGCAGGCTTCTACCTTTCCGAAATCTCCGAAGTCTGCCATAAATACATCACCCTTCTCTGCCGTTACGGTTGCCGAAAGCGCTCCCGAGAGTATTACCTCTCCCTTGAAGAACTCGACTCCGTATCCCCAGAGTTTATTGGCAAGCCACGCAACCGCTTCCGCCGGATCACCGAGTACCGCTGAGCCCTTGCCTTCGTTTACGAGTTCGCCGTTCTTGTACAGCTTCATCTCCACACTCGGAAGATCCACTTCATCAATCTTCCATCTCGAGTCCGAAAGCACATATCTGCCCGATGATGCGTTGTCGGATACGGTGTCAATGAGTTTGATCCTCCAGTCGGCAACTCGACTGTCTACGATTTCAAACGCAGGCACCACATACTCAGTAGCCTTGCGAACATCATCCGCCGTGACATTGCCGCCCGAGAGCCCTTCTTTAAGGATGAAGGCAATCTCGCCCTCAATCCTGGCACTGATCAGTTCATCGATATTGCAGCTGCCGTCCTTGCAGTACATCGACTCGAAAAGATGTCCGTAGTCAGGTTCGTTTACGCCGAGCTGCTTCTGAATTCCCTCTGAAGTCAGTCCGATCTTCTTGCCGGATATGACCTGTCCCTCTTTTACGACTCTGTCGATATTGGCAAGTTGGATTGCATATGCGTCATCGATGGTCAGACTTCCGTCCATATCGGTCAGCGGCTCTATGGCCACTCTCGTCCTCTCGGCTTCGTAGAGCATATCCGCAAATTTCTGAATGTTTTCGTTTGCCATTTCTCTTCCCTTTCGTTTTTTGTGTACACAAAACCGTAGTACTGAGTTTTTGCGCGCTTTTTAAGCGTTTAGTCTCGGCCTGCGGTTTTGTTTTATCAGGTTCTCCGGGTTGCGGCAGATGCCGCATCCCGGTGCTAATAATATTGAGGGGTTTATCTTTCGAAGAAAATTTTCAGCTGATTAGCGAAATCCTGGGTATGCTCGATCTGAGTCCAGTGTCCGCATTTGCCGAATACGTGAAGTTCTGCGTTTGGAATCAGCTGGAGCAGTTCGTATGAATTGGATAGAGGAATTACTCTGTCCTCACGTCCGTGGATGATCAGCGTCTCGTGCTGGATGTCTCTGATATAGTGCTGGTCGCCCGCCATATCCTCAACTCCGTCCTGACGTGGTCTCGGGAACATTGCGGAGAAACTCTCCTGGAATCCCGGCTGGATGCT
>JAFREV010000071.1 GCA_017434685.1 Mogibacterium sp. | reverse complement strand
GTGGCCATAGGCGCCAGGAGCGTGGAGGACCAGCAGCACAGGCTGACCGCAAGCGCCATCGAGTGCCCGGTTGGCATGAAGAACCCTACCAGCGGTGACCTCAGCGTCATGATGAATGCCATAATGGCGGCTCAGCACGAGCACGATTTCATCTACCGCGGATGGGAGGGACATTCTTACGGAAACCCTTATGCGCACGCCATACTCAGAGGTTATGTAAACAGCCAGGGCGTGGCTTATCCTAACTACCACTACGAGACTCTGCTGTACCTGTCGGAGCTCTATGCGGAAAGAGACCTGGAATCTCCGGCTGTGGTCATCGACTGCAATCACTCCAACAGCGGCAAGAATCCGTTTGAGCAGCCGCGCATCATGAAGGATGTGCTGCTCTCGTGCAGGAACAACGCGGATATCAAGAAACTCGTCAAGGGGTTTATGGTCGAGAGCTATATCGAGGACGGCAACCAGCCTGTCGGTGGCGGTGTTTACGGAAAGAGCATAACCGACGCATGCCTCGGATGGGACAAGACCGAAAAGATGATATACGAGACGGCGGAGATGCTGTAAATATTAAACGAAGTGTTGTTTATTAAATGAGAACTATTAAAACCCGAAATCTAATAATTGGTGAGGGCAGACCGAAGATCTGCGTGCCGCTGACGGGCGGGAGCACGGCCGAAGTTTTAGATGAAGCACACCGTGCGATATCGCTGCCCGCGGATATGATCGAATGGCGCGCCGATTACTTCCGCGATGTGGGAGATCCGGGCGCGCTTACCGCTTGTCTTCGCGAACTCAGAACTGTGCTGGGCGATTTGCCTTTGCTGTTTACGCTGAGGAGCGAAGTAGAGGGCGGCGCCTTTCAGGGGAGCGGCCGGCAGTACGCGGAGATTGTGGGTACTGCCGCGAGCTCGGGCTTGGTGGATCTGGTGGATGTCGAGCTCGCGCGCTGCGGAGATTCGGCGGATACAGATTATGAGTGCAACGAAGCAGCGCAGGCCGCGGGCAATGCGGGTGCAGCAGGCACGAATGGCGCCGCGGAAACGAAAGGCGCCACAGATATAGTAGGCGCATCCGGTGCGAAGGGCGCCGCAGAGATAATAGGCGCCGCGCATGAACACGGGGTCCGCGTCGTCGCATCCTACCACGACTTCGATGCGACGCCTGCAAAAGATAAACTCATCGAGATCTTTTGCAGCATGCAGTCGCATGACGCGGACATACTAAAAATCGCCGTGATGCCCCGAAGCCCGGATGATGCATTGATCCTGATGGACGCGACCGAAGAAGCCTCAATGCTATACGTCGACAGACCCGTTGTCGGAATATCCATGGGAGAACTCGGGCTCATCAGCCGGAGCAAAGCAGAGGCCATCGGCTCTGCCATATGCTTTGCCGCGGGTCCTGACGGAGGCTCGGCTCCCGGACAGATTGCCGCGGAAGAAATGAGTGAGATTTTACGCATCATGCATGAGCATTCCCGAGATTGAAGTTTGCCGTTATAGATGATATATTTTTGAAAGCAATTAAGATACAGGAGAGACAAGAGGTACAAGATGAAGAACTTAATACCTGACAATGTAAGCAAACATACCAACGTATATGATGTCCTCGAGGAAAGAGGTCTCATCGCGCAGTGCACGAATCCTGAAAAGTTCAGAGAACTGCTCGGAAACGAAAAGATCAAATTCTACATCGGATTTGACCCGACGGCTGACTGCCTGCACATCGGACATTTCATCCCGATGATTACCATGATGTACATGCAGAAATACGGATACACTCCGGTATTCCTGCTCGGAGGCGGAACCGGTGAAGTCGGCGACCCTTCCGGTAAAGCAGACATGCGTCAGGTTATGACCATAGAAACCATCGATGAGAACTGCAGACAGTTCAAAAGACTCTTCGATAAATACATAGACTTCGACGACGAGTGGAAGTACGAAGGAAACGAAGGAGTATACACTCCGGGTCACCAGAACAGAGAGCCTAAGCCGGGTTACGCCGTATCCGTCAACAACGCGGAGTGGATCAGACCGGCTAAGTTCACCGAGTTTGCCAGATACATCGGAACGCAGTTCAATGTAAATACCATGCTTCGTGCAGAATGCTTCAAGACACGTATGGACAGAGACACTGGACTTTCGTTCTTCGAATTCTCTTATATGCTACTCCAGAGCTAAGACTTCTACGTAATGCACAGAGACTTCGGACTTATGGCACAGCTCGGCGGAAACGATCAGTGGTCCAACATCATCGGCGGAGTTGACCTGACCAGAAAGCTCTGCGGTGATGAAGTGTTCGGACTTACTGTATCCTTGCTTTTAAAGAGCGACGGAGAGAAGATGGGTAAGACCGTAGGCGGCGCACTCTGGCTCGACGAGAAGAGAACTTCCGTATACGACTTCTTCCAGTACTGGAGAAACGTGGATGATGCCGACGTCAACACCTGCCTTCGTATGCTGACCTTCCTTCCTATGGAAGAGGTCAACAGACTCTCATCCCTCGAAGGAGCAGAGATCAATAAGGCTAAGGAAATCCTCGCGTTCGAAGTCACCAAACTCGTACACGGAGAGGAAAAAGCCCAGAAAGCTCTCGAAGCAAGCCGCGAGGTATTCGCAGGCGGCGGAGTATCCGCAGATATGCCTTCGAAACAGTTCGATAAAGCT
>JAFREV010000070.1 GCA_017434685.1 Mogibacterium sp. | reverse complement strand
GTGTAATGTAACTTGTAACGAGCGGAGGCGACCTACTTCAGTAGGTCGCTTTCGTTTGTCGAAGGACTTTGTAAAAGCAGTAGACTGTTGTAAAATAGTGTAGTTATGAGCACATTGATTGAATTGTTTACAGTATTCTTTAAATTAGGAGCCTTTACTATAGGCGGCGGAATTGCCATGCTCCCGCTTCTGCAAAACTCGCTGATTCACGAGAAGAAATGGTTTACGGAAGAGGAGTTCGTCGATGCCGTGGCCATCTGCCAGGGGCTGCCGGGAATAATCGCCGTCAATATGGCGACCTATGTGGGATATAAAAAGAAGGGTCTGCTCGGTTCGGCCGTGTCAACATTTGCGGTTGTGATGCCTTCGTTTGTGATGATACTCATCATTGCGAAATTCCTGACATCCATCAGCGACAATCCTTATGTCGCAGGTGCTATGGCGGGTTTCAGAGTAGCGGCTCTCGGACTTGTTGTAGTGGCGATCATTCAGCTTGCACCTAAAGTGCTGAAAGGCGTATGGACCGTCGCAGCAGCGGTCCTCGCATTCGTGCTCATTGCAGTGTTTAATATCAATACGGCTTATGTCATATTGCTCTTCATAATACTTGGAATAGCGGTCACTTTCTCGGGCAGAGATAAAGTCATCACTGCCGCTGACACAACACATTCGCCTGACACGGATGGAGAAAAGGGAGGTGACGAAGAATGATATATCTCAGACTCTTCGCCGCCTTTGCCAAGGTCGGACTGCTCGGATTCGGCGGAGGTCTCGCTATCGTCAGGCTCATCTACGACAGCATACAGCCGTTCCTCGATATGAGCCGCGAGACATTTGCCAACATAGTCGCGATTTCGCAGATAACGCCGGGACCACTCGCAGTCAACACCGCGACCTATGTCGGATTCGTAGCGGCCGGGCTCGCCGGCGCTGCCTCGGCTACATTCGGAGTTGTGCTGCCCGAGTTCATAATTATGAGCCTGGTATGTCGAATGCTCAAGCAATTCAAAGACAGCAAGTGGATTAACGGAGCCATGAACGGTATGCGCCCTGCAACCATAGGCCTCATAGGTGCTGCTGCAGTTACGCTCATCGCACCTGCGGTCGCCGGAGAAGGACGCATCGGACGAGGACTGCTGACAAAACTGGGTTGCGATATAACGCAGGGGTTTGCCGGAAGTTTCTTCGGAATGCCGGTCGATATCATATCCCTGCTTATGCTCACACTGACAGTGGTGCTGATGGTTAGGTATAAAAAATCACCGATATTCGTACTGCTCATTATGGGGTGCATGGGAGCGGTTCTGGGTGTATAATGTTTTCTACAGAATATACGGCGTTGCCGTAATGTAGAAAACATTGATCTCCGTCGGCTTCGCTCCTGCGATAAAATGTTTCTACAGAATATACGGCGTTGCCGTAATTAAAAATAAGGATGGGAAAAGTATGCAAGTTTACAACACGTTGACGAATAGAAAAGAAGAGTTCGTGCCTATCGAGCCGGGCAAAGTTAAGATGTATGTTTGCGGCCCGACCGTGTACAACTATTTTCATATAGGTAATGCCAGACCGTTTGTAGTCTTCGATACCCTCAGAAGGTATTTCAAATTCAGAGGCTACGAGGTAAAGTTTGTGCAGAATTTTACGGATGTTGATGACAAGATTATCAACAAGGCCAAAGAAGAAGGCATTACAGCACCTGAAGTATCCGAGAAATACATCAAGGAATACTTCGACGACGCAGAGGCTCTCGGTGTTATGAAGGCTGACGTGCATCCTAAGGTTTCGGAGCACATTCCGGAAATTATCGATTTTGTTCAGACACTCATAGAAAAAGGCTATGCCTACGAAGCTGACGGCGATGTATATTACTCGACTCGCCACTTCCACGACTACGGCAAACTCTCGGGTCAGAACATAGACGATCTCGAGAGTGGTGCGAGGATTGCCATCGGAGAGGTCAAGAAAGATCCGCTGGACTTCGCGCTCTGGAAGGCCCGCAAAGAAGAATCCGAAATCGCATGGGAGTCTCCATGGGGTATGGGCAGACCGGGCTGGCATATTGAGTGCTCGACTATGGCCAAGAAACATCTCGGCACCACTATAGACATTCACGGCGGCGGACAGGACCTTACTTTCCCGCATCACGAAAACGAGATAGCACAGTCGGAGGCCTGCAATGATGCTGAGTTTGCCCACTACTGGATGCACAACGGATACATCAACGTGGACGGAAAGAAAATGTCCAAGTCCCTCGGCAATTTCTTTACCGTAAGGGATATAAGAGAGCATTACAGCGGAGATGTCATCAGATTCTTCCTGCTGTCCGGCCACTACAGAAGCCCTATTAATTTCTCGGATTCGCTCATGGAGCAGTCCAAACAGGGCTATGAGAGAATTGCCACCGCGATTGAGACTTTGGAGTTCCTCATGGCAAACGGAACGGATGAGCCTATTGAAAACGAAGCGGATAAACTCGCTGCACTGGATAAACACAAAGAGAAATTCATCGAGGTTATGGACGATGACCTGAACACCGCAGACGGCATCGCAGCCATTTTCGAACTCGTATCGGACATCAACCACGAGGTCAAGGACGGAACTTCGAAGTTCTATGCAAAGGAGGCGCTTGCAAAGATCAAAGAACTTACCGATGTTCTCGGCGTCTTCTCGCAGGAAGATGAAGAGGCCGGACTCGGTGACGACATCCAGGCGCTAATAGACGAGAGGCAGGCAGCCAGAGCTGAAAAGAACTGGGCAAAGGCCGATGAGATACGCGACAAACTCGCAGCCATGGGTATCACCCTCAAGGACACCCCGCAAGGCGTCCAGATCATAAGAAATTAAAAAAATTCCAAAATACTAACCATATACTACCCGTCGTGTAACCGTTGACGGGTAGTATTAGGTTAGAAATTGAGGAAACTATACGCTTTTGTAGATATGAGGCCAAAGGGAAGTAATATGTACAGCAAAAGCATAGGTAAATCAAAGACCGGAATCACAAGCCACATCACTGCGATAATTGCAACGATCGTGCTTTTGTGCGGTCTTTTTTCGTCTGCAGACGTATATGCCGAAACACAGAGCGTAACATTCGGAATCTATAACGCCAACAACACCATAACGAAGGTTAATTCGATTGACTTGGGCACATTAGATCTGTCTCGCGTTAATCCTAATGTCGAAAGCACATATATGATTGAAAAGCAGGTGTGCATCAAAGGAGCCAAAAAGAGCGGCCTCATTCTTTGGGATACCGATATGAGCGGAGACATAGATTGCGGCCGGGGCGGATTTTCGGGCGGCTACGAACAGACAAATATAAACAACGGCGTTCCTTATCTGATTGCGAAAGTATACTTTAATGCATCAGAAATGAAGGCCGGTACGTATAATGCAACGCTCAAGATATCTGTAAGAAAAGAAGGCTCAAACGGCACATATACTCCGGTAGACGTGAGCGCCAACAGCGGAGCCCTCGTGAGTCGCGATGGCGTGCTCAGCATTCCTGTGAGGATAAAACTTACGGGAACCAACAGCGCTCTTACCGGTAAGGTGGGAGGACTCAAGGCCTCTGCCGGAAACGACATAGTCACGCTTTCTTGGAGCAGCAGCGACAGTGATGCAAAATTCATCGTCTACAGACGTGAAGGTGACCTGACCCCCAATATCTAGTCCAGTTTCAAGTTTAGTCCAAATCTTGCTAAAATAAAAGAGGAGGATTGAATCATGAAATCTAAACGCTACACAACCGAGCAAATCATTACCAATCTTAGGAAAATCGATGTCCTTGT
>JAFREV010000069.1 GCA_017434685.1 Mogibacterium sp. | reverse complement strand
ATGCAGTCCGACGAAGCCCAGGTTCCTGTGGCTTCTGATGTTGAAGTCTATAGTATTCGGATCGTATATGCGGATCTCAAAGTAGGGGAAATGATAATAATTGAACATCCCTCTGACCCCGTAAGTACCGTCCTTTTCCATTGCTTCGATAAATCTGTACGCGTCACGCACATCGATTCCTACGGTAACATTATCCGACAGCGTCCCGTCATGGTATGCTCTCAGCGCGGTTCCTCCGGTTAGAACCATGTTAATATCGCATTGACGACAAACCTCATCAATGCGACATAAAATCTCAAAGTGTTTCTTCTTCCAACTATCTTTTTGAATATCCATTATTTATTTATTCTCTTTTCTGTCCTTAGGGTCAGTCTGAAGCGATTTCAGAGCCTCGCTGATCTTGGTCGAGGATACGCCCTGAGTGTATGGGAAGTAGATGATCTTAATTCCGTATTCCTCAGCTTGTTTCTCGTAATCATTCCATTTCGGAGTCTCAAACCAGTCATCTCCTACAAAGAGATAGCTTGCTCCGAGTTTTCTGCAGGCTTCTACTTTGTCCATGTCGTTTTGCGGAATTGCCGCGTCAACGTACTTAATGCTTCTTACAATTTCCAGTCTGTCCTCGTACGGAATCATCGCATGTTTGCCCTTGTAGGTAACCAGCTCATCGACGGTAACTCCGACTACGAGTTTATCGCACATTCCCTTTGCATTTTTGAGCAGATTCAGATGTCCGATGTGAAACAGATCATAAACTCCTGCAGTGTATCCGATTATCATAATTGTATTCCTCCCTATTCAAAAGTCACTGTCTGCGACTATTTATCCGAATTGTATTTAACTTCTTCCCATCTGTGCATGACTTTGAAGTCCAGATATCTGGTGTCCTTATTGAAGAAGCCCTTCAGCTCCTCGCCGTCTTTCATGACTTCGATGGTGTCCAGAGTAATTCCCTCATACTCCTCTTCGAGGAAGTACTTCAGGTATTTAACTTTCTTTGGATCCAGGCCCATATATCTGGCTGCCACGCAGTCCGCAGCGAAGAAGTCGTCTCCGGCAATAAGAGTATTGCATCTCTTGCTGCTCGGACAGAACGGTCCCTGGCCCTCTCCGGCAATTATGCCGTCTATAACAGTAAAGTATTTCCTGTCTTTGCTCTTGATTCCTTTGTACAGGTCTCCTACCATTCTCCAGATAGTGTCATTTCCCGGCCAGGAGCCTCTGTGTTTAACCTTTGCCTTCTGTCCTTCTTCGTATGACTGTTTATCCGGGTACTCATCTCCGCCTATTTCCGGATGTCCGACCTGCCAGTGTACAAGCTGGTTTTTCAGGGATATCGTTCCCACAAGTCCCTTAAGGTTAAGAGTTGCTCCTACCTTTTGGTGTGTTTTAAGTTTAGGAATCGATATGAACACATCCGAATTAAAGATGCTGCTTGCGTATGTGTAAAGCTGAGTTTCTCCTGTGTGAGAAGCCACCGTGTCTTCTCTTTCATCGAATACTCCTCTGAATCTCTCAGGATCGAGGCCGTAAAGCAGTGAATCCTTGCCGAGATTAACTTCCGTCATACCCTGATCATCTCCCGGCTGCGGTACCATCAGGTCTTTCTTTCCGTAATTGGCCAAGTCATCGCAGACGAGAGGTCTGAGGTCCTTGATCTCCAGTTCGCAATCGTATTTGCCGATCAGTCTCTCTCTGATTCCCGTATGTCCCATCAGCTCGCTGAAGTCAGCGTCGATGGAAGGGTTGTCACCAACGATGATCTTTCCCTTGCCCTGAAGTGCCTCTGCAACATAATCCGCAACTGCCTCGATGACGGACGGATGTGTAATTACACAGTAAAGGTCATCTCTGTGATCGCAGGATTCTCTCCATCTGGATGCCACCCAGTTCGGCTTGATGAATACTGTGTTGCCCGGAGTGACAATGTTTTGGAATGGGTTTTCGGCCGGCATTCCAAGCTCATCGAACATTTCTCTGAGTGCTTTTTTAACGTTTTCCAGGTTGTAGTCTCTTACATCAGCGATTGCTACTTTTTTCATTATTTCTCCTCCAGTAGGTTCAGATATCTCTCAGCACACCATACCATCCATTTCTGGTCACCTGTCATTTCGTCTGTGCAGTGCGGAAGGAATTCCTCTCTTTTCGGTCCCTCCCAGTTTGCAAACCACTCATTAACAGGTCTCGGCATCGGTATCTTGTCCGGAGCCTTGTAGTCCGGATACAGAATCTTGAATGCTTCTCTGATGACATATTTGGTGTCGCCGGATCTGACTCTGTCGTAATCAATAGGTGCGTCCAGTACGGTCATCGAATACGGTCCCACAAAATTGATGCCGGCTGTGTTGCATGCATTGTTGTATGTTCCCAGGGCTTCCTGTCTGAAATACTTGTTGATGAAATCGTGTCCGTCGATATGACCGTCTTTGCAAAACTCCTTGAACGGCTCAAGCGGCATCTCCGCGTCCTTGAGAACATGATATGGTTTTACATAGCAGTATCTGTCCACGAATTCTCCGAACAGCCAGTCTTTCTGAAGCAGTCCGTTCATTCCTCCGTAGATGATGTCGGCATTTTCTCCGAAAATGATATTCTCGAAACCGGCTTCCTTGGCCTTGAGAGCAGCCAGGTAAATCTGAGCTTCGATTGAGTGAACCGGTCCGCCTTTATGACGCATCAGATCATCGATTACACGTTCGATGTCTTCCCAATAGATGTCAAGTATGTGGTGGTCGAGTTTGCAGACATCCGCATAATACGAAGCGCGCTCTGACTCATCCGTTACTTTCGTTCCCGGCACAACGCATCTGAACGTATATGCTACGGAACCTTCCGGCATAAATTTAGCCAGAATTGCAGAATCGATTCCGCCGCTCAGAGCCAATGCAGTTTTTCCTCCTGCAGTGGATTCTTCTACGATCTCTTTAATAGCGGCCAAAAGGTCTTCCGCGGTTCTGACTTTCTTTCTCTCGAATGCCAAATCTACGATATGGTTCGGGTATTTATTACTGATGGATACGTCCTCTTTATACCCATATCTGTACATCAAATATGAGCTTAATCCAAATCTCTTATCTTCTTTCACAAAGTCACCTGTAAACAGTAAATTTCTTCTTCAAAAAACTATAAAATACGCACGCAAATAATACCTTATTTTACTTAATTTTTCAAGTTTTCCGAGCCATCCGAGGCGGTGCCGAGGCTCACTTTCAACGGAATGTGTCCGGGCCTTTGGGCACTCTTCGGAGGAAGCTTCATATAATCCCCGTACCATTTCCTGAGCAGTGATTCTCTGTCCTCTATCACCATATACTCCTCGCCCTCAAAAGGCATAGTGCAATACGAGTCCATTATGTCCGGCGGCAGCGGTCTTTTCATGGTCGCAAAATTCGCAACGATTATCCTGTCAAGCGTTCTGTCATCGTTGTACGCAGTGACCTTATCGCACAGTTTGCCCAGGCTCTTCATCCTTCCTCTATGGCTTGTAAGAGCCAGCAGCAATTTCGCAGCCGCCCTCATTAACTTTGTTCCCCCCGGCACGTATTCTCTGGAATAGACTTCATATTTGAATGCGTTCCAAAAGTACGCAGCCCTTTCCGGTCTGTTTCGAGGCGCCCTGTCCACCGGCTCCACGTCTATAAACACTCCGGTATGCATGCTACCCGGCTTGTCCCTTTCCTGCACGAACTCCGTACCCTCCTTGCGAATCTTCAGGAAGTTCCTGTCGTAAGCCTCTTCTTTTTCCTTTGTCTGAAGGTAATAGCCCTGCGGATTTTCCTCGTTCCAGGCATCTATAAATCTGTTGTATTCGCCTCTGTCGAGTATCACATCCAGATCGTCGTCCCACGGGATGAAGCCTCCGTGTCTTACCGCTCCGAGCAATGTCCCTCCGTGCAGCGAGTACTTTATATTATGTCTGTTGCACAAGTCAGCAAAGACTTTGAGAATCTCAAGTTCTGCCGCCTGCACTTCCTTTATCATTTCAGTGTATTCCTGTTCGGTCATGGTTTATCGTTTCTCTTCGAATTATCTTCTCTTGGATTTTCGGTTTTGTTATTCTTCGATGAAAAAACTCATCTGCGTAATTCTAACACATAAAAGCGAGGGCTTTACGCCCCCGCCCGAATTAACAAATAGTTTTATCCTTCTCAGCAATCTCTTTAAAACTTCTGTTTTGATACTACTACAGCATCTACATCCTTAGCCTTAGAAGCAGTACTTGCTCTGTTAACAGCCATATACATAGGTTTATTGCCGTTCAGAGTCTTGAAGAAAATTGCTTCAGGTATGTACTTGGCAAGCGCTTTAGTCTTATATACTTTCTTGCCTTTCTTTACCTTAACGACTGCTTTGTATTTGTCGATTCTTTTGTTATAGGTCTGCAGTACTTTAGTGTCGTATTGCGATCCTGCGAATAATTTGTTGTAGGTTATGCGTCCGATAATCATATTCTGATTAATAGCCTTGGCTGTTTCTCCGGAGAACGGAATGTACACATAACCGTTGTGGAATGTAATACCCTGCGTGGATGAATCGTACTTCTTGCCTTTGTACTTGATCTTCGGTTTTTCTACCTTTGCACGATCGAAGATTGTAAGAGTTATTTCTCTTGCATCGTTTATGGTGAAGTATGCCGCATAGAGATTCATTCCGTCTTTGATTACGAAGACCGGTCTGTTTGCACCTTCGACAGCTCTCATTCCCGTATAAGTGATACCTGAGAAATTAGCCTTAGGTATGTCTCTCGGCATGCTGATGTCATCATTCGTCTTAATCTTGACCGCCCTTACTTTCGCAACGCCCTTATTGTATTCATCAAGCCAAATAACTCCGAGTTTGCAGGTCTTACCGTCGTAGGTTTTGCTTGCAAGTTCCTTGCCTCCGCTCACGGCAAACAACAGATACTTCTTTCCTCCCCATCTGAAGATGGTGCCGTCATTAGCATGTCCTACATTAGCGGTTTTGTATTTGACATAGCCTTTTTTGGTTATCTTATTGCCTTTCATCGTAAAGTGAACAAGCTGAAAGTCTTTCTTTCCGTCAGTTCCCTTGTTGAATGCATATCCGTCTTTTGTGCTGTAGATATCAAAGGCAACCCCTTGTGTGTCCAGATATCCGGAGTTTGTAATCGGACGGCAATTGTCTTTTCTCTTGTTGTTTGTCGGCACAGTCTCCTTCCATGTAGGAGAAAATGACGCAGCAAACGTTGAGACCGGCATAAGAATCATAACGGCCATCATTGCGATTGTAATTGTTCGATTAAACCTCTTCATCGGATACATTCCTTTCTTAACCCTCTATGTTTTATCGCTAGAATCTCAGCGATGTCCTCTGTATCTCATCCGCATCCTCGCCCTTCTGGATGTTAACACCGACATACAGATTGGATTTCTTATTCAGGCTGGTAAAGAATGCTGCCTCCGCACCATGTTTGGAAACGGTGTTGGTTTTATAGTCCTTCTTGAAGACTTCCATATCTTTATAATCGCGTGGATTTCCATCATTGAAAAGTTCCTCTGTAGATATACGTGCCACGACCATTTCTGCAGCCTTGCTGTCTTTTCCCTCGCCTGTAAGATAAATATACTGATTGTGGTATGCGATGCCCTGAGTATCTGCTTCTCCGCCTGTAGGAAGCGTCGGCTTGTTGATTCTGCCAAACACACCTGTAGGCTTGAAAGTCAGTTTATTACCGCTTTCCGTAACATATGCCTCGTACATAGCTTTGGCATTCATAACAATAAAGATGGATCTAAGCTCACCGTCTACATAGTCTTTGCCCTTGTATGTGACGCCTGTAATATTTCCTTTATTGCTTGAGTCAAATTCTTGGAATTTTTTCACTAAAGCTGAAACATCGCAACTGTATACCGTAGTCTTTCCGGCATTATAATCCGACAGCTTTATAGCTCCAAGAGTTACTTTTGAGCCATCAGTCGCTTTTGTAGTGTTATCTTCTGAAAATGTTCCGCAGGCGGCAAAGATGAGCCACTTAACGCCATTGGCATCCTGATAAACTGTAGCATCGTTTGCGTGACCTACATTTGTCTTGTTAAAAGTGACGCTCTTTTGCTTAGTGCAAAAACCGTTTTCGTCCATTGTGAAGTGGGAAAGCTTGTAGGTTTTCGCGTTATCCGCTTCCATAAACACATATCCGTCTTTACCGGTATATGTATCAAAACCGATGCCCTGCATAGCTCTGTAACTTTCCTGTCCGAGTGCGGAATTTCCGCTTACCTTTTCCAAATCGATGTCCCATGATGCATCTGCTGCCTGTGCCTTCAGCAACGCTGCCGGTGATCCGATAAGCATTACAAAACTGAGCAGGGTAATGATTATTGGATTTTTATATTTCTTTATGTTTTTCATATTGTCCTTATCGCGGTACTTTTTGCTCCGCGAACTCCTTTCTTAATCTTTAAATCCTTTGTGCCTACTGTTTTGTAAAATCACTTCTTTGTTGTAACCGTTTTGGCTGCTGACCAAGGTGAATAGTATTTCACTCCGTAAAGCTTTTTATAGGTTCTGACTCTGACGAAGTACTTCTTCTTAGCCTTAAGTTTAGTTACCTTTTTGCTTGTCGTTTTATAACTCTTATTTTCTTTTGTTCCTACAGTGAGAGTTTTAGCGTTCTGAGTAAACTTCTTATTTGTAGCGTACTGAACCTGATATCCTGTGATATAGAAAGAATTCATTTTGGTCTTCTGTGGGTTCCATGTTACATTGAAGCCTTTCTTCAGTGCTTTGATCTTCTTAACAGCTACTCCTTTCGGATTGATCTTATACGTAGCCTTTCCGGTTCCCGTATAATCTCCGACCATCGTAACTTTTACGGTTGCGGTTCCAACGTTCTTAGCCTTCTCGTAAGACAACACGTATGAAAGTGCTGCAGCCGGAACGGCTTTTCCGTCGCTGTATTTGGCTGTTACCGAAACTGCCGGCTTATTATATTTTCCGTTATATGTATAGGTTTTTGTTTTCGGTGTGACCACGATGTTCTTCAGCGGCTTTGCAGCATATTCCTTGTTAACGAACGCAGCTCCGACGGTTGTTACATCCGTTCTGTCTGTGCCGCCTAATTCATATCTGAAGGAGATTTCTTTACCCTCGCTTAATTTCGGGCATTTTTTCTCTTTCGGGTCTATCGTATAGAAAAATTTATAACCGTTCGGCTTGCCCGTAGTGTCATCGATAGCGTATGCAGTTGCATATTCCTGTCCATCGATAATGACCGTAACAGACAGATTATCCTTTACATATTCATCCGTAACTTTATTTAATCCCAGATTCGGAAGATTGCTCGGCATATCAACGAAGACGCTGACATAGTCATCTCCGGCCTCAGGTGTTTGAATTTCAATTTTACTTAAGAAGCGCTCATACTCTGTTTTCTTTGTAAGTGTAACCTTATGAGTATTGTCTTCTAAGGTTACAACACTGTTGAAGAATTCCGGATCTGTTATGTTGCTTTCAGCGTCTACAACTTTGACAGAATATGTGTATTCCGGATCGCCTTCTGCCTCAACAACATCCCAAGTAATAGAACTCTGTCTGTTTTCTTTGTCGATTTGCTTAGGATTGGTTTCTCCGCTTTCGTCATCGAACTCCACCATTTCCGGAGTGCCGCCTGCTGTCTCTCTGAAGAGACCCAGGTACGCATCAGGCAGTTCTTCGCCGTCCGAAACCCCTTCCCAGGCTACATTTGCAGTGACAGTAACAGTTGCCAAGGCACCTTGATCTGTGCCTTGATCCGGGTTTTGTCCGCCGCCTTCTTCGCCGGTTGCATAACTAAAAGTACCGGCGGATCCTACAATGCCGCTGGTTACAACTAGCATGAATGCAAGTAGTAAAGATGTTAACTTTTTCATCGTGCTTCTCCTTTTCCTGTAAAACAATACCTATGAGCTATATGCTTTTATTTCTTTCCGGAAGGTTTTCCGAGTTTAGAGTTCCATATGCTGATCGTACCGGTGTGAACGATAACTTCTCCGATTTTGACTCTAAACTCCAGATCTTTTACTCCTTCCTTATCAATTGGTAACCTGTCAACTCTGTATGCTTCCCATACACCCTGCTCTTGGTGCGCTTCTCCCCATACGCAAGGCTTTAATTCCGCTTTCAGCGGAAATGTTCCTGCGGCTGTATGCATACGCATCTCTATATCAAAGTCATCCGAGACCTTCATCGGTACAAAGTACTCGCCCTTGAACTTTTTTTCGGACTTGTCTTTGACGACATAGAACTGATAGCTCTCCGCCTGTTCGCCCAACAATCTTTCGCAGGCTTCTTTCGACAAATGCTCCGGGAAATTCCCTCTGTCTATTACACAGTTCTGAATCATTTTGGCAGCTGCAGTCTGTGAATACCTGTTTGTAAGATAATGATACATCTCATCGTCCTGATCATATTCAAGGCCTGCCGCCATTCCATCAAGTCTGCATAACAGCTCTGTGTTGATGTTGTTCCTAATCCACGGTGAGTAGTAATCCTTTACTCGGTCCCACACTTTTCTTTTATAATCAATCCCGTTGTTCGGATATTTCTCAGGTTCTATCCTTGCTGCAGTCGATATGAATGTCATCGAGTCCCTAACCAGCACCTGGAAAATCCTCTTCCATGCCGGGTGATCATCACCGTAGCCGTATGTTTCTGCAAGTGTGCTCAACTTGTCAACAGCGTGATACACTTTTTCCGGTTTATTGCTATTTGTCACACTCGATTCATTTGTAGTCAGCGTGTCTCTGTCTGTATCTCTCCTGAGATAGTAGTAATCGTAGTCGTTGACTATTGCCGCTGACTGTGCGCAGTGCAGCAGACACATGTTCCAGTATACGTCTTCGTACATATGCAGATCGGTAGGAAACTCTATATCGTTGTCAACTACCAGGTCTCTTTTTACAAGCCTCCCCCATGGGCCCATAGATGCATAGAATTCCCAGCGATTCTCAAAATCCGGTCCCGTGTACTCAAGCTTGTTTCCTCTGCACCAGGCAACTCTTCCCCTCTTTTTCTTCCTGTCGACCTCAACTACTCGTCCGATTACAATGTCGATCTCTCGACTTTCGATATGTTTCAGCAGCCTGCTGAGGCAATCCGGACCCATCCAGTCATCTGCGTCCATAAAGAACAGATACTCGCCCTGTGCTTTCTTGACTCCCGCATTCCTTGCGGCACTGACACCGCCATTCTCTTTGAGAGGCAGCGTCTCTATGTAATCGTATTTTTTCGCATAAGAGTTGCAGATTTTCAGGCCATCATCTCTCGATGCATCATCTACGATAATAACTTCAATTAGATTCTTATCTATACTCTGTCCGCATATTGATTCGATACAGTAATCAATAGTATCTTCGGCATTGTACAAAGGAATAATAATGCTGATTTTTTTCATAGGCTCAGTTTGTATTGTTTTCCTATCTTTTATTCTATGCCGATATGCTCGTTACAGATAACAAAACCAAGGTTATATAACAGATTGTCCTGATATTAACCCTTTCTCTTTTCGATAAACGAATAACTCTTTTGGTAGAGATTATCATATCGGCGGTTATTAGACGGTTATAACTCGATTACACAAGAGTTACTAACTATATGTAGTTTGCACTATTTTCTTACTAATGCAATCTTATATTTTTTCCCAATAGGAAAGCTCTTAATTGTTTTAGCTTTAGCCTTTTTCTTGTTCTTATCCTTATTATCTTTATTCTCTTTCGCTACGCTTATAAACACTATTCCGCTTCGGTCAATCCATGTTGTAATCTGCTTGCCATTATGGATAACACACCATTTTTTCATCACGCCCTTGGTGTTTGCAGAGGTTCCTCGTGCAGCCGTCGTGCCGCTATAAATGTCGTTACTATACTTTAAGTGCAACGAGTAAAAGCCTGTTTCTTCATTCAAAAGCTGCAACGGATCTATAACTATACAAAAACCATTGAAGTCATAGTTATATTTGCGGGACGAATAATCCCATCGGTATATGGATAACCCATTTAATTGAGACAAATAGTTTGTAAGCTCTGTCTTTGTTTCCAAATCTATCCTCTTATTATTTATGCAATTCAGTAAGAATGCATCAACTTGTTGCGGATGTTCTTTTGAAGTCTCT